>NZ_JBEBKJ010000037.1:0-34287 GCF_040079455.1 Methyloglobulus sp.
ATTTCAGCCGAATACCGCCCATTAAGGTGAATGCCAATTCAAAAAAATCGGCTTTTGACCAGTCAGCCGGAGTTTCTGCTGTTTGTGCAAAGGTCTCGTGCTATAAAACAACTTTGTTATTGATTAACTCATGTTACGCACCTACAACCAAAAATCAATGAGTTACAAATTTTTCAATTCGCTACAGCCGTTGATTCCTCTGATAGCTGCGTAACATCAGTAATTAAGTCTGATTACGCCGAAACCTTACGAGTTATGTTGCTTCGTTCGCAGGGTTTCTATTACAGTTTAAATATAAATACATTGTCAAAACGTTCAAGATGGGTTTTCAAACCTCATCCCATCCCGCGTATTCCTTGCTAATAAGCAAGAAAATGAGTCAGGAGATTTTATGCACAATCATTTAGCATTGATAAAAACCATGCGGCCCAATCAAAAGGTGTCAGAAGGAGAAACCCTGCACGTTTCCGACATGGACATTATTTTATCCCAGGCGTTGCTCATGGATGCAGGTAGCCTAACCTTCAAGGCCATTAAATCGGGAGGAATAGCGGATATTTTGGCCGGACTGGTTAGTCTTGCATATACTGCCTTACAAACGCTTGCGATACAGGACAAAGATATTGTCGAGAATCAGGGCGAAGGTTATCAACAGTACCAAATGCTGGCGATAATGCGATTGTTGTCGGATAAGATTCATCTTTGCTCGTCCGGTCAGGTAGGGCATTATTCCGATGTTTATCATCTTTGCGCAAATTTAGCGACAGGCTTCCTTAATGCCGATTTTAATAAGGCTTTCCAGATTTACCATGAATGGAGTGAGGCTTGCCAAGGATGTGGTATTGAAACAAACAAAAGTCACGATCCTCACCAAATTAAGCCCCCTGATTTGACAGATTGTCTATTTGAATAGACGAGCTAAATTAGTAAGTTATCGCGGCTAATTGTACAAAACGTGGGCGTTAAAAATCATTCGATGGGCAATGTAGCTTGCGGAATCGAGGACTACGATATTCCTCGATTTTGTTATCCGTAATCGAGGCTACTTGCTATGATTGTATCAATTTCGATAGTCGCTGATATTCACAATTAATCACCAAAATCCAACAATGCTAATTATTGGAATATTTGGTCTATCCCTGACCTTAAATTACAACACAAAAAACAAATCGACGCTTTCCGTCCAAATATTTTTGGATAGTAAGTATAACCAAAACGCTAATAAACAATTTATTTAAAGACTTGACCTCAATAAAGGGGGGCTGGAATAACTTCCGCCGTTTGATTGTCCTCAGAAATTTTTTCGGTTTCCATCACACTTTTCTTAATCTGGTTTTCTTCCGTCAGCCAAACCAACAAATCGTAGTAACCGCGTATATTTTCGACGTAATGAACAGGTTCGTCGCCACGGGCTTGGCCGTATTGGGTTTTTTCGTACCACTTGGGCTGTGCAAGCAACGGTAGGCGTTTTTTTACGTCCATCCATTTATTGGGATCGCCGCCCAGTTTCTGCGTGATTATCCGCGCATCGTGAAGATGGCCAGTGCCGACATTGTAAGATGCCAGGGCAAACCAGGTGCGGTCAGGTTCGGGTATGTCTTCGGACATCACTTGTATGCGTTGCTTGAAATAACGCGCACCTCCTTTAATGCTTTCCACCGGGTCTCGGCGATTTTTGATGTTGAGCAGTTTGGCGGTGTCGTTGGTAAGCATCATGATGCCTTCAACGCCAGGCGGCGATACGGCATTATCCAGCCAATGCGATTCCTGATACCCGATGGCGGCCAGTAAGCGCCAGTCTATTTCATGCTCTTTGGCGGCGGTGTCAAAATATTGTTGATATTGTGGCAGCCTACTTTTACGGTGTTCCCTGAAAGTGCAGTTATCGACGATGTTTAGGCTGCTGGCATGTCCGTAATGTTTTTCGATAAGCTGCGCGAGGGTTTTATCGGCGGTAATACGCTTAAAAAACCGCTCAACTTCGTCATACAGGCTGGTATCTTCTGAGATTGGCAATGCCCAAGCCAGTTGCTGCGGCTTGCTGACATCAAAAGCGATGTTTAGGGCAGGATAAAAGCGGCGGATAAGTAAAATCTGGTTGGAATCGGCAACGGTGTAGTCGATCAAGCCTTCATGCAGCAAGTACAATAAGCCGTTGGTATCTAGTTCGTCGTTGACTGTCCAGTCGAGCTTGGGATTTTTTTTCTTTAAAACACTTAGGCTATTTATATGGCTGGTGCCTTTGGAAACCTCCAAGATGCCTTTATCCAACTCATTGATCGTTTTTGGCCTACGATGATCGGAACGGTAGATGACTTGCTCGGTAACTTCAAGATAAGCGAGCGCAAAACGCATTTTTTGTTTACGCTGCGGAGTAATGGTAAGGCCAGCGGCGGCTATATCGGCTTGACCAGCGCTTATATCATTTAAAAGGTTGCTAAAGGTTTTAGGGACTTCAAACTTGGCTTTAACGCCGATGTGTTCGGCAAATAACATGACCAGATCATATTCAAGACCAGAAAAACCTTGAGGGCTTTGGTAATAGGTGGTCGGATCAACGCGGGTTAGTACGTGTAAAGTTCCCGAACGCTTGATCCTCCCCAGCTTATTTTGCGGGAAAATTGCTAATAAGCTGGCGAAAATGAGAAAGACTACACTTCCAATAATCAGTTGGCGTTGTCGAGTCAAGTTTTCCGTAATTTCTTGTAAGCGTTGATAAGACCATTAGTGGAGCAATCGTGGCTTTTGATGACTTCATCGTTTCTAAGTTCAGGCTGAATGACTTTAGCAAGCACTTTTCCAAGTTCCACGCCCATTTGGTCGAAGGAATTGATGTTCCAGATGATGCCTTGCACGAAAATTTTGTGTTCATAAAATGCCAGCAACGAACCCAATGTTTTAGGTGTTAATTGTTTATATAAGAAAGAGTTAGATGGCTTGTTTCCTTCAAATACTTTCGACGCAACCAATATGGAATCGGTGCGTTGTTCCGGCGGCAACTCTTGGATAACTTCCTCGGCAGTTTTGCCGTGCATCAATGCTTCCGGTTGGGCAAGGAAATTTGAAAACAATATTTCGTGGTGCTCGGGTAAATCATTAAAACTGTTCGCCGCCGCCAGAAAGTCGCAAGGAATAAGCTTAGTGCCTTGGTGTATCAGTTGGTAAAAAGCATGTTGACCGTTGGTGCCTTGTTGGCCCCAGATAATTTGCCCAGTATCGTAATCGAGCCTTTTACCATTATTGTCAACGCTTTTGCCGTTACTTTCCATATCGCCTTGTTGCAGATAATCGGAAAAATAACGCATAGAATAGTCATAAGGCAACAATGCGTAAGATTGAGCGCCGAAAAAATTATTGTACCAAATGCCTAGTAAACCCATGATAACAGGAATGTTTTTCTCAAAAGGTGTGTTGCGAAAATGCTCGTCGGCCTCAAAAGCACCTTGCAACAAATCTTCAAAATTATTCATACCGACATGCAGGGCTATGGATAAGCCGACCGCTGACCACAACGAATAACGTCCACCGACCCAATCCCACAATTCAAACATATTGTCCGTGTCGATGCCGAAATCTTGTACAAGTTCGGTATTGGTAGAAATCGCGACAAAATGTTTAGCAATTGCGGTCTTGTCGTTATTAACCAAATCGAGAAACCATTTTCGGGCAGATTTGGCGTTGACCATGGCTTCTTGCGTGCCAAAAGATTTTGAGGCGATGACAAACAAGGTGGTCTCTGGGGAGAGGGCATTTAATGTGCTGATAAGGTCAGCCGCATCGATGTTGGAAACGTAGTGGACGTTGAGGCTCGGCAAGCTGTAAGGCTCCAGTGCTGCGGAAACCATCTTGGGGCCAAGGCTAGAGCCGCCGATGCCGATGTTGACAATATCCGTGATGGTCTTGCCAGTATAGCCTTTCCATTCACCCAAACGGACACGGTGACAAAATGAGCGCATTTTCGTCAATACCTTGTTGATATCCGGCATTACATCATGCCCATCTACATACACGGGGCGGTTGCTCCGATTCCTTAGTGCCGTATGCAGTACCGATCTGTGTTCAGTCGTGTTGATCTGCGCGCCCGAAAACATCGCCTGAATTGTTGTTTTAAGGTCGGCATACTCGGCGAGATCTACCAACAAAGGCAGGGTCTGGTTGGTGATCCGATTTTTAGAATAATCAAATAAGATGTCGTTCAAATGCAGTGAAAATTGATCAAAACGATCCGGCTCTTGTGCAAAAGCATCACGTAAGGAATGATTTTGGATTTCTTGATAGTGTTCTTGTAACGCGACCCAGGCTTTTGAGGTTGTCAGGGATGACATATTTTGGAAGCTCCATTTGATTTTTGCAAAGTTAAGTCTACGAGAAGGGAGGCGCGATGGCAAGGCAGAGACAAGGATTGATATAGATCAAGTAGGAGCTTAATACTTTGGTTAGGGTTCTTTATTTGTAGTGGTTGATGTGCTAGAGTGCAACGTCGCTATTGACGAACAGAAAATCACAGTTATTTTGTTCAATGTAAACTTAGATTTACAGACAAGGCCGATGTTTTAAAAAAACATATTCATTATAATAAGACTGGAAGGTGCGAGGCATTATGAACAAGTCACAATTATTTAAAAAGATTTCCCTGGGGGTGCTTGCAGCACTTTTTTCCGCATCAGTGTGGGCGCACGGTGGTGCGAAGGGTACAGATACTGATCAATGTAAATTTGAGTTAGAACCAGACCATTGGATACATTACACGGCTTATCAACCTGTCGCTTTTCCTGCGGAAGAGTTTTGCGCCAGTCTCCCTCGAGAAAAAGAGGCGACTATTTTGGTATTTGATTACCAAGACCAAAAATATAAAAACGATACCGTTGAGTTTGAGGTGACTAAAGAGCCAGAAGGCACTCGTGTGTTCTTTATGGAAGGTGCCAAACATAAAAAAGGCACTGTTGAGCTGAAAATGCCAAATGGTGTGCCAGAAGCAGGTAAATATCTCATTCACATCACATTAGTTCCAGACCAAGGCGAAAGAAAAGATGTCCACATGAGCTTTAAAGCCGGCGGCGGCCCTGGAGCATCAAAAAGCATGGTTATCTTATATCTACTCATTGGCTTTGCAGGTGCGTACGTATTTTACTTGTACAACGCAACGTTCAGAAGAGAAGTAGACAAGATAATAGGTAAGAAGGAAAAGGCATAATTTTATTTGAGGTTTGGTTTGACCGAAATTGTGCGTAATACGTGCGTCGACTCGGTTGAGCCAAACCAAACAGAGGGTAGCAGGGGTTACAAAAAAATGGTGAAGTTCTTATCAGTTGGACTATGGTCTATCTTGTTTTCTGCATCAGTGGTGATGGCAGAAGATATAGAAGATCATACCAAAATGCTCATGGATCATGGTGATGGTCATTTAATGGAAATGTCCGGCGGCATGGTTATGGGTCAGAATACCGATAAGCTGCCAGGCGGTTGCGACAGTATTGCCGAAACCAAGGAAGTGACAGTCCATGCTGGGCATAAATATGCTGAAAAGTTCCCTGGCAGGATGTACGCTTTTGATACCCAAGAGTTTAACTTCAAACCTTGCACAAAGCTAACGATCCACTTCGTCAATGAAGATAAAATCCGTCATCAGTGGATGATGCACGGTTTGCCAAAATATCTTTACCCCCAAGGGATGTTCCACTTGGAAGTTTCTGGGCCTGCAATGATATCTGGAACCCTGATTCTGCCCCCTGGTGACAAGACGTACCTAGTCCACTGCGACATCGCTCAGCATATGGAAAAAGGCATGAAAGCGCAGCTAAAAGTTGGTGATGGTGATGGCGATTTACCCAGTATTCCAGGTGTTACAGCTCTCGTCATTCCTGATAATTACAACGCTGGGCTAGCTGAAGTTTTTGCTGCGGCAAAAGTTACCGAGTCTGACATTGAAGCCGCGAATGTAGCATTAGCAGCAACTGAGGCTACTAAAAAAGCGAGCAGGAAAGCAGCAGCCACTGAAAGTGATTCTTTTGTGTCGGGCACTACCGTGATTGGCCTAGCGATTGGACTGATAATATCAGCCATAATGGGTAGAAAATTCCAAGGCAAAAGCATTGCGGAGGTTACCGCCTATGGTTTTGATTTGTTGAGAGTGTTTATAGGATTTATAAAAGGGCTGATTTCGCGGCTAATTAACCTCATTTCTTCATCTAAAAATAAAGCGTTACCGGACAAATAAACATAAGCGACACAAAAAGCCCCGCAACAAGTTGCGGGGCTTTTTTTTGGGTAAGTTTTTATTTGAATAACTAATGAACAATAAATAATCATGGGGCTTTGGGAGTTATTTTTAAGTGCTTTTATCTCTTCGACCATTGCTCCCGGCGGCTCAGAAGCAGTTTTAGCTTATATGGCATCGACGGGGGGGTATCGGATCGAAAGCCTGCTACTAGCCGCAACAGTCGGTAATACTTTAGGTGCCATGACCACTTGGGGTTTAGGCATGTTAGCGGCAAAGAAATTTCCGGTGGCTGCGCTTTTATCAGCGGACAAGCAAAAAGCACTGGATGTTGTTAAAGCAAGAGGGCTATGGGCACTGTTTTTTTCCTGGTTGCCTGTGATTGGCGATGCCTTATGTTTTGCCGGAGGCTGGTTAAAGTTGCCATTGTTATCGGCGTTTTTAATTATAATGTTCGGCAAATTTTGTCGATATTTAGCCATTGCATGGCTGTTTGTATGAATCTCAAATATTAATGAGATTTGCTGATGTGTGAAATAGATAGAGATCTGTATGCTACGCCATTTTCCAGCTTGTAATGTTTCCTTTAACCATCAAAAGCGGGATTATTTGATCGCCGCGTTCACCTTTATTTGTGTAGCCATCTGTTTGTTGAGCGACGCACACGCGGCGATAGAAAAACAAAATGCTTTGGGTGTTTGCGGATGGGTATTTCTGCTCGGCTTACTGTTGGGCGAACCCATCGAAGTTAGGGTGCAGGTAGGCATAGCAGTTATTTTTGCCACCATTGGTGAACATTTTGCGTCTCCATATATGGGTGGTTATACCTATCGGTTTGGCAATGTTCCCGCTTATGTTCCACCCGGACATGGCATGGTTTACTTAACGGCGGTTGCTTTGGCGCGTTCGGGGCTATTTTTGAGATATGCGAGGGAAATTGCCACCTTCGTGGTTTCAGTGTGCGGTGTGTGGTCATTGTGGGGAATTAGTGGCATTCCAGACCAGGGCGATGCAGTGGGTGCATTGCTGTTTTGTGTTTTTTTAGCTTACCTTTTCAAGGGTCGCTCACCCATGGTGTATCTTGCTGCTTTCTTTATAACCACCTGGCTTGAACTTATCGGGACAGCCGTTGGCACTTGGAAGTGGGCAGCCATAGACCCCGTACTTGGCTGGTCTCAAGGTAATCCACCAAGCGGGGTGGCTGCTTGGTACTGCCTAGTGGACGCAGTTGCCATGGGTGGGGCAGTTCCGGTTATGACGGGATTGAAAAGTGTCCAAGCGTGGGTCAAATCGGCAAGATCCAGAAAAAATGCTTACCAAGGTGCCGAAAGCAAATGAAAAAAATATTTTCAGGAAGTCCTTTGGCAAACTCAATACGAACGATAACTTAAAAGCTTTATTAGCTTATTTTCGAGCCGAATGATCCTTTATCGCCTCCCATACGAAGCAGGTTGTGAACGATTAAAAGACTGAACAATGACGGTAATTGGGTTAGAATTGGATGCAGTGGTTCTTATCTCCTCTTGGCGTGCAACAATTCTATGAGAATTTGTGGCAATAGGGCATCAAGAATCGTGGATAAAAGACAACTACAGGGCAATAACCCATCTCTTTTACCAGGATGGAATCATCAACTAAGAGGAAATACTATGGAACGTCGTGATTTTATCAGATTAAGTACAGTTGGTTTAGGTACAACCCTCATTACACCGACACTGGCTTTAGCAAAAGCTGTAAAACAGCCGACTGTAAGCGACATCTATTACACTAAAGAGTCTCCTGGGCGTTGGAAAGACAAGATTGCTGGGCATTTACCCAGTATCGGAATAGAGAAGGCAGGCACCAAAATAACCATCAGGGTTGTTACCTCGCACGAAATGAAAGGCTACGAACACTACATCGTCAAACATGTTTTGTTGGATCAAAACTATAAATTCATTGAGGAACACCTGTTTAATCCAGACAAAGATAAGGCCGCCATATCAACATTCACTCTGGACAATTATAGTGGCGCGCTTTACGCGCTTAGCATGTGCAACAAACATGATCTTTGGTTGAATGCTGCGAATGTTTAAGAACTAATAATCACGCCAAGCTTTCGGCTTCTTGTCTTCTTGGATTCAACTTATAAGCGCAATCATTTATTTTTTACTAACCGATAACCCGCAATCTTCTTGTTAAAGCAATCTTGGCTGAGACACAGGATGGGAAGATTGCTGCAATTGTCTACAAAAAATAACTATCGTAGTTATTATCTGAATTTTTCTTTAAAAATTAAAGCCTCACGAAATACTCTTTGAATGAATAATCATTTGGATCAACAAATATTACGTAACGTCGATACAGTTCAGCACAAAGCCAAGCTAGTTCAGCAGCGTTTGCTGGGTTACGGTACATACGTAATGGGGCTATTTATCATTTCAATTTACCTGTCAACAGCTTTGGCAATCGTTGTTTCCGTGTTGATAGGGTTACTGTGGCTGCTTACCGCCCAATTCCAAAAGCTACCTAAAGTGCTTAAAGATTCCCCTGTTGCAATATGGGCATTGCTTTTGTATCTGTGTTTCATCGTGGGTTTGTGTTACGGGGATGCGCTTAGCTCTGAGGCGTATTCCATGCTCAGGAAATATAGGGAACTATTGTTTATTCCAGTTTTATCCTGTTTTTTCACCGATGAGCGCTATCGTACCTGGGCCTGGAAGGCGTTCATTATTGGATCTGTACTTACCCTAGCGACATCTTATTTGATGGATTTCGGGATTATGGAGATGTTCCGACATAAGACTTTCACTCTCAAAAGCCGTATTACGCATAGCGTTTTCATCGCTTTTTTTATATTTTTCTGCGCCCACAAAATAGCCGACAGCAAGCAATATCTTGGCGGGTACGCATTGTTTTTAGTATTTGGGATATTTAATCTCTTTTTTATCGTTCAAGGGCGCACTGGGCAGGTGGTCTTTATGGCGCTCGTATTATTGTTTGCCGTGCAACGGTTGAGTAAAAAAGGCTTGTTGCTGGCTATGGTGATGTTAGTTACTTTGTTGGCGTTATATATTAATTTTTCCGACAAATCAGCCCGTATATATAGTGGCTTGACCCAAACCCTAGCTTATTTAAAACACGTTCCTGAAAAAAAGCCGACTGACGTGAGTGTAAGATACGCTTTCTGGGAAAACTCCCTGAAACTTGTATCTGAGAAACCTTGGCTGGGTCATGGCACCGGCAGCTTTGCAAAAGAATATCAGCGTGTAAGTGGCGGCAATTTAGATATTAAAACATCAAATCCACATAATGAATTTCTATTGATAGCAGTCCAGTTCGGTATTTTTGGTTTTGTTATCTATTTTGGATTTCTTTTCAGCCAGTATTACTGTTCCAGAGAACTGCCTGATGCGGAAAAGTGGTTGGCTCAGGGACTTTTGCTGACCCTAATCATTACCAGCCTATTCAATAGCCCATTGCTTGACCACGCCGAAGGGCACTGGTTTTCGGTCATGATAGCTTTGTGCTTTGCGTCCAACTATTCAATCAGTAAGTTTGAGAGGCAGGATATTTCAACATAGATCATGCGCTGCTAAGAGTATCTATTGATTGAAAAAAACCTTGAACTATAGCAGCTAGCCCTTTCAGCGCAGCGGTGTTAGTTGAAAAATGAATTGCACTTGAGGTCAATCTACATCCGAATTTAGTTAAGATTAAGTGAAGTAGGCAACCTATACTTTCTTTCTGATTGAGAAGGCTAAATTGTTCACTATTATGAATCCGAAATACTGTGTTCGGTGTTAAACGTCAATAAGTAAAGGTTCTTGGCTTGGATAAGCTATTTTTCATAAGCACAGTTTCATCGCTGTGCCAATATCAGTGGGAGAATTCACGACTTCAACCCCTGCCGACCTAAGTGCAGCCACTTTGCCTTCGGCCGTGCCTTTGCCGCCCGTTACAATCGCTCCGGCATGACCCATACGCTTGCCAGGGGGCGCGGTTTGACCTGCGATGTAAGCAACAACAGGTTTTGTAACATGGGCTTTGATGTACTCAGCAGCCGCTTCTTCATCACTGCCGCCGATTTCACCGACCATGACAATGCCTTTGGTTTGGAAGTCTTCCTGAAAGCGAGATAAGACATCGATAAAATTCATGCCACGTATGGGATCGCCGCCGATACCGACGCAGGTGCTTTGCCCCAAGCCTTCGCGGGTGGTCTGGTGGACGGATTCATAGGTTAATGTGCCGGAACGCGAGACGATGCCAATCGAGCCAGGAAGATGGATTTTGCCTGGCATGATACCGATTTTGCATTCCCCAGGCGTAATGATGCCCGGGCAGTTGGGGCCGATCAATAAGGCATCGGAACTGGCAATAGCCGCTTTTACCCTGAGCATTTGCAGGATGGGGATGCCTTCAGTAATGCAGACGATGAGCTTTATCCCTGCATCGACCGCTTCCAGGATGGCATCTGCTGCGTAAAAGGGCGGCACGTAGATCATGCTGGCTGTTGCGCCAGTCGCGGCTACTGCATCGTGTACGGTATTGAACACGGGCAAGCCCAAGTGATTTTCTCCGCCACGCTCTGGGGTAACGCCACCAACCAGTTTTGTACCGTATTCGAGTGCGCCTTGGGAGTGGAATGTGCCTTGTTTGCCGGTAAAGCCTTGGCAGATAACTTTAGTATCTTTATTGACCAGTATGCTCATGCTGATTCTCCTGCCAAAGCAACCACCTGTTCGGCGGCGTGGGCCAAATCGTCCGCTGCATAAAGATTAAGTCCGGTGTTGCTTAATAACACCCTGCCTTCCTCAACATTGGTTCCTTCCAGACGGACAACGACGGGGATTGTGACATGGACTTCTTGTATTGCCGCCAAGATGCCTTGTGCGATTACGTCGCATTTGACGATGCCGCCGAAAATATTCACCAATACAGCTTTAACGTTATGGTCTGACAGGATAAGCTTGAAAGCTTCGCAGACTTTTTCCACATTAGTGCCGCCGCCAACATCAAGGAAGTTGGCGGGTTTGCCGCCTTTGAGCTTGACGAGATCCATCGTAGCCATCGCCAGCCCTGCACCGTTCACCATGCAGCCGATATTGCCTTCCAAAGTGATGTAGTTAAGGCCAAATTGTTGGGCGATGTTTTCCCTGTCATCTTCTTGCGAGGGGTCTTTGAATGCCATTATGTCTGGATGTAACGCCAAGGCATTATCATCGAAGTTGATTTTGGCATCGAGCGCCATCAATTCGCCTTTATCGGTGACGATAAGGGGATTAATCTCAATCTGGCTGGCATCTTTTTCTAACATTAAACCAACCATGCCTTGCATGATTTTTTCTAACGCTTTATGTTGCTGACCTTTTAGTCCCAATGAATAAGCAACCAAACGGCATTGATAGCCTTGCAAGCCAGTTATCGGGTTAATTTTTACCGACTGTATTTGTTCGGGCGTTTCATGGGCGACGGTTTCGATATCCATACCGCCCGCTGCCGAGGCGATAAAAACCATCCGCTCGCTAGTCCTATCCACTAGCAAGCTTAAATATAGCTCGCGTTCAATGGGATACGTTTTTTCGATTAGCACTTGATTGACTGGCAGACCCGCCGCATCAGTCTGCTGGGTAACTAATCGAGTACCTAACATGGCTTTGCTGAGGCTCACAGTTTCTGCACTGTTTTTGGTCAACTTAACCCCGCCAACTTTGCCCCTGCCCCCGGCATGAACCTGCGCTTTGACTACCCAACTTTCGCCACCGAGCAGTTTGGCAATTTCTGCCGCATTTTCGGATGCCGATGTAGGCTTGCCGTCAGGAACCGGTATCCCGTATTCCAGAAAGAGCTGTTTAGCCTGATATTCATGGATATTCATTGATTATTCCTATTTTCTGATAAGCGGTACGATTGATTGTAACCTGTGAGTTTGCACAAGTTTCAGCTATAGTTATGATAACCGACAATTCTAGGTAAGTCCCTGGAAAACATAATACTGAGTTCCAAGATGCCCACTAATACCTCAACGATGATTTATCCCTGCCCTTTTTCTAAAGGTTATGGGATGCCAGCTAGCCAAGCGTGGCAATTACTTAAAATTTTTTATATTTATCGTTTTGTTCTCGCTTGTTCTATTGCCCTGCTTTTTTATTTTCGATTTGAGCCTTTATCAGCTACTTCGTATGACGGTTACTTGTATAAGTACACGAGTTTTGCCTATTTGATATTGACTGTCATCCTGGGTATTTGCATCTTTTGGCGGGTTCTGGGCTACAGCCTGTTGGCGCAGCTACTGATTTTTACCGACATCATTATGCTTACCTTGCTGATGTTTGCTTCTGGCGGCGTTAAAAGCGGCGTGGGCATTCTGCTCGCTGTTTCGGTGGCGGCGGGCGGATTATTGATTGGTGGACGTTGTGCGTTAGTTTTTGCGGCTATAGCTAGTTTAGCGATACTGTCGGAGGAGATGTATGCAGCCCAGAATCTTTTGTTTGCCAAAACCAGCTACACGTACGCAGGTATGCTGGGTGCTACTTATTTTGCAATCGCCATGTTGTCATTGGTTTTGGCTAGACGCTCAGAGCAAATGTTACTGCTTGCTGACCAACAGCAGCTCACTATATTACGACTGGAAGAACTCAACCAATACATTATTCAGCATTTGCAATCGGGTATTATTATTACCGATGAACATCAAATTATTCAGATGGCAAACCAGGCGGCACTGCGGCTAGTGAATTTATGTGAAATGCCGGAAAAGCTTATCGAGATTTCTAGGCATTTATCACAAACTTTTCAAAATTGGTTACACACACCAGAACAGAATGTGGCCATGTTGCAGTTGTCAGGTAAGGCAGAAATCCAAAGTCGTTTTATGACGCTGCCGACTCAAAGCCAAGTCTTTTTCATGATTATCCTTGAAGATATAGCCTTATACAATCAACGTTTGCAGCAAAGCAAGCTCGCATCTTTGGGTAGGCTCACAGCAAGCATCGCTCATGAAATACGCAATCCATTAGGTGCTATTAGTCACGCTGGTCAATTGCTGTCGGAAAGTGCTCAGTTAACAAGCCAAGACCTGCGCTTGACCAATATCATCCAAACCAATTCAAGTAGGGTAAACCAAATCATTGAAGATATATTGAATTTATCTAAAAGAACAGATTCCAGTCGCGAAAAAATAGATTTAGCGCAGTGGCTAAATGATTATCTTGATAATTTTTATATTGAGTACACAAATGCGACGGCTCATGTATTTAAGCTTTCTTTGAGTAATATTCCAATGTGGGTATTTATCGACCCCGGACATTTAAAGCAAATCATGGATAATTTATGCCAAAATGCTTTAAGGTATGGTAATCCTGAGCTTGGGTCGATATTGGTACGAATGCAATACGACCGCCATGAGCCTTGTATAGAAGTCATAGATAACGGTTCTGGTATTAGTCCTGAACATCTTAAGCAGCTCTTCGAGCCGTTTTTTACGACATCAACTCGAGGTACAGGCCTGGGTCTTTATATCTCACGGGAATTAGCAGAATTAAACCAAGCGAAATTGAGCTACTATTTAACGGATGAAAATCGTAGCTGCTTTAGACTATGCTTACGGGATGCAAACCTTACCACCATTGAACTATGAGAAAACCATTAGCTTTAATTGTCGATGACGAACCGGATATCCGCGAACTTTTAGAGTTAACGTTGGATAGAATGGATATTCAAACCCATTCTGCTGAGAACATTGAGGATGCGAAGGCATGGCTGCAACAAAAGTCGTTTGATTTGTGCCTGACCGATATGAAGTTACCTGATGGCGACGGTTTAAATCTGGTTGAATACATTCAGAAGCTGCCAAGGCCGTTACCCGTTGCTGTTATTACCGCTCACGGAAGCATGGATACCGCCATTCAAGCGATGAAAAAGGGCGCTTTCGATTTTGTCTCCAAACCCATTGATTTAGCTGGATTGCGGCAGCTTATTAGGAGCGCATTAAAGCTTTCCAATCCCGACGCCCCGAAAGAACGACGAACACGAGATACTTTGTTGGGCGATTCCTCGATCATGCGTGATATCCGCTCAAGAATTGACAAGCTGGCGCGAAGCCAAGCTCCCGTTTATATCAGCGGGGAGTCAGGCTCAGGTAAGGAATTAGTGGCGCGGTTGATTCATCAGCAAAGCTCGCGGGGTGACAAAACGTTTGTTGCAATTAACTGTGGGGCTATTCCGCATGAATTGATGGAAAGTGAGTTTTTCGGACATAAGAAAGGCAGTTTTACGGGGGCAGTCAGCGATAAAAAAGGGCTATTCCAGGCTGCCGATGGCGGTACGCTGTTTCTCGATGAAGTAGCTGACTTACCGCAAGTGCTGCAGGTCAAGTTGCTTCGCGCCATCCAGGAAAAGAAGGTTCGCCCAGTGGGTGAGCAAATGGAAGTTCCGGTTGATGTGCGCCTGCTTAGTGCTACCCATCGTAATCTTGCAGATATGGTTAAGGCCGGGGTGTTTAGGCAGGATTTGTATTACCGGATCAATGTTATCGACCTAGTTTTGCCGCCTTTAAGGGAAAGGTCAGCGGATATACCTATGCTGACAGAGCATGTATTGAATAAGTTAACAGTGGACGACAAGATGCCTTTGATTTCAGCATCCGCTTTAACCGCTCTACAACGATACCGCTTTCCTGGGAATGTGCGAGAGCTGGAAAATATTCTTGAAAGAGCCTTAGCTTTATATGATGGCAACACCATAGATGTGGATGACCTGAATTTACCTTTGGTTGCAAGTAACTTTAGCGATAGTGATTCCGAACAGCCCGACTACGATCCTGCTGTGGAAAGCCTGGAAGATTATCTGGACGGGATAGAACGCAAAGCCATTACAACCGCTTTAGAAGAAAACAAATGGAATAAAACGGCGGCAGCGAAACAGTTAGGGCTTACGTTCAGGTCGTTTCGTTATCGCCTGAAAAAGCTGAATATGGAGGAATAATTAAGAGAGCTAAAGGCTAAAGAAAAACTGTGCAATACAGTTTGTCTAAAGCCTTATCAACACTACTTTCCAACCCACTATACCGTGGGCGAGAAAAATTAAGGCTTATATTTTTTCATACCTTCAAGCTTAGTCAGACCGGCCTTAATTTTGGCTTCAACACCGGCATTCAACTCATCATTCTTATAAACTTTATCCACCAGTTTTTCCTCAACCAATGCTTCTTTTATCCACCGTTTGGTAAATCGGTAGTTACTGTAGGTAGTTGCGACTTCGCCTGTTTTAGGATCTTTCAAGCCAGACCCTTTGATGGCTTCTGGTGCTGCTACCATTGCCGGTTTAGGTGCAGCTACTGGTTTAGACGCAACCACCGGTGCTAGTTTGGGAGCAGCAGCCACAGCAGGTTTTTTTGCTGCCGCAACCGGTTTAGCAACGGCTGGTTTAGCGGCAGGAACAGGGTTAGGCTTGATAACCGCAACCGCTGGCTTTTCTGCGACTGATACCTGTTGCTTAGGCGGAGTAGCCGACGCTGTGGATTTTGTGGCTATGTTGCCAGCTTTCTTTTCATTTATGATGACATAGATAACATAAGCAACAAATAATGTGGTTAATACAAACAACCCTTCTGTCATAACGATTCCTCATCTTTTAAATTAATTTTGATTTTGCTATCCGTTAAACTCAAACTCAGTCCATGCTGCTAGCAAACCCTATCACCGTGTCGGAATATAACAGATACAGGCGAATTTGGTAAACTCAATTTGGAACAATTTTGATTTTTTAATTTCCCAATAGCGAATGACGCGTAATTATGGATGTAATAATCCCAGCGCTTAGGATATAGGCATTCACTTCTATGGAGCTGTTTGTTTTGATGGGCTGTCTGAACATAGTTTTAATGGTCAGGTTTTAGACGATTGCCAAGACCTGGCAACCGCTGCGCTAATCCCATCGCATGCCTTGATAAAAAAGCTTTCGCAGCAGGTAAATGATCCAGCGCAGCAAGGCCGAAATTCCTGGCGGCGGCAAGTGCCAGCCAGTCATTGGAAAATAGCTTTACCAGCGTGTCGGTAAAGGTGATGGTTCGGCGGTGGTCTTGTTCGCGTGCGGTTACATAATCGTTTAGGAATGTTGCCGAGCCTATGTCTTCGCCTTGCTCATGTTGTTTGAGAACCATGTCCGCCAATTGTTCGACATCGCGCAAACCCAAGTTAAAACCCTGCCCTGCCACGGGATGTAGTTGATGAACGGCATTGCCGATAATGACTGCACGACCTGAGTGCATACGATCGGCACGGATAAGTGAAACCGGAAATGCCCGCCTTGGCGCAGCTAAGGTAAGTTGCCCCAGCCGATAGCCGAAACAGTGCTGTAAGGCCTCCATGAAGTCATTTTCACTGCCTGACATAAGCGAACCTGCCTCTTCTGTGCTACGTGTCCAGACCACCGAACAACGGTTTTTACCTATGGGTAGCAGCGCCAAGGGCCCTGATCCTGTAAACCGTTCGTAAGCAATATTCCGGTGCGGCAACGAGGTTTTTACCTTGGTGACCAGGGCGGTTTGACCGTATTCGGTAACCTGCTGGGATATGTCCAGCAATTTCCGTACCGATGAATTGCCGCCGTCCGCGCCAACCAGCAATTTTGCCGATAAGCACAGCGACTCTTCCTGGTATTTTATGCTGGCGTTGACTTCCTTTTCTCCAGACATAAGCCCAACCAGGCGTGCCGGGCAAAGCTGGGTAATCCCTGTTTGATCGACCAGTTCCGCAACGTGTGTTTCAATGTCCCGCGCAGTTATCACATAACCCAAGGCTGTGACCTTTAGTTTTCGTGCGGACAGCCGGACTTTGCCGAAATGCCCTCGGTCTGATACGTGTATATCCGTAATGGCAGTCGCTTTTGCCTGAATGCCTTGCCAAATGCCCAAAGCTTCTAATGTCGTAATCGTGCCAGCGGCCAAGGCCAACGCACGGTCGCCCATCGCTGAATGCAGCATGTGTTCCTTGGTGTTGGCTTCAATGATGGCAACCCGCAAGCCGCTACCGTTGAGCGCCAAGGCCAGACAGTTTCCTGCCAGACCACCACCAACTATGACGACATCGAATGAGCGGACGGTTTCTTGCATTAGCCGCCCTGCATCAAGGCTTCTATTCCCGCTACCGTTCTAGGCACGGCATTGGTCAGGATTTCGTAGCCGTGTTCTGTTACTAACAGGTCATCTTCGATGCGTATGCCAATGCCGCGCCACTTTTCATCCACGGTTTTGCAGTCTACGGGGATATACAAGCCGGGTTCGATGGTAAGCACCATGCCTGGCTCCAGCAAACGCCATTTTTGGTCTATTTTGTAATCACCAACATCATGGACATCCATTCCTAGCCAGTGACCGATACGGTGCATATAAAACTGTTTGAATTTTTCTTTCTTGATAAGGGCTTTTACTTTACCCTCCAGCAAACCCAAGGCAACTAAGCCTTTGGTCAGCACCTCAACCGAGGCATCATGCGCATTGTGCCAAGGCGTACCGGGTTTGATTTGCTCGATGGCGGCAGTTTGGGCATCTAAAACCAATTGATAAAGTTGCTTTTGCGGCTCACTAAACCGTCCAGATACCGGAAAGGTACGGGTAATATCGGCGGCATAATGGTCGCATTCGGCACCTGCGTCGATCAGCAGTAAATCGCCGTTTTTCAGCTTATCGGTATTTTCGGTGTAATGCAGCACACAAGCATTTTTACCGCCTGCCACGATAGAAGGATAAGCGACAGATCGCAGCCCTTCCTGCATGAAATGATGCACTAGCTCAGCTTCAATTTGATACTCATACATACCAGCCTTGCAAGTTTGCATAGCACGTACGTGTCCTGCTGCGGAAACCTCGCCAGCACGGCGCATCAACTTGATTTCTTCTGGACTTTTGAACAGGCGCATTTCATGTAAGATATGTTCTAGCGACACCAACTCCCCAGGTGCAACCAACCCCGACCTGGACTGGCTTTTGATGTGGTTGATCCAATCCAGCAGGTGATGATCCAGGTCGGAATCCCGTCCCATGGGATAAAAAACCTTATGCTTGTTTTCCAACATGCCTGGTAAGATGTCATCCAAATCATCGATAGGAAACGCATCATCGGCTTGATAATGGCCGGTTGCGCCTTCCAAGCCTGCATGTGCGCCTTCCCACAAGGCTTTGGCTTCATCGAATTCACGACAAAACAAAATGTATTCGCCTTGCTCGCGACCTGGAATGAATACTGCCAAGGCATTTGGTTCAGAAAAACCGGTCAGGTAATAAAAGTCGCTGTCTTGCCGATACGGATAATGCACGTCACGGTTACGGATTTTGGTTGATGAGCTGCCCAGCAAGGCAATATTACCTTTGCCGATTCGCTGCATTAACTGCTTGCGGCGTTTTTTGAATTCGCTTTGTTTCATGTTTGTCTATCGCTTAATGTACGGTGCGGTTATCCGCTGAGTTTAGTTCTGTCCGTAGAAAGATGACAGCAGCTCGGAGATATTCAGTGATTTCCATAAAATCATTCTCTGCCTCGTCGTCCTCAGCATCTGAGTCAAGTTTAGTGATTTCGGCAATATCTTTGACGACTTCGCGTATTTCTTCCGACCAATTTGGTGTTGAATCGGTTGTTGAAGACGTAGAGCCGAGTCCAAATAAAAAGCCCTGACACCATTTTCTTAAGGCTTCTACCTGTTCGTTAAGTGGGAAATCATCATCAGGAAGCAACAGTTCAAAGGCAAATTCATCGCCAGCCAACAAGTTTCTGATGTCCTCAAATAAATCTTCCAGAAGTGAACGGTCTTCATCACTAATGTCATCGGCATCTTTCAGTAATTCCTGCAACCAAAACCGAAGTTCCGTCCGATCATTAACGCATAACATACCCGCCGCCATACCGTGCGCTTCCGCTGCGGAAAGCTCGGCATCGTTTTTTGCAACTATTGTGTCAATGTCTTGATATTGCATGTGTCTAAATGATTCAACTATACTAAAATGTAATAGGCTTATGCTACCATTTATCAAAGATTTGTTTATGATTAAGCTAATGCAGGATTGTTACGCTTAGTTACAGCTATCTTGCCATAGCTTTTACAAACGGCAACCCATAGTCCATTAAACCGTTGACTACCCACCTAATCAAAGTGATGCCATGACCGATAAAGAACCTTATCAATCCTTAGAGTTAAGGGATCTTGAAACAAAGCTGGATCAATTCATAGACTTGTACGATTCAGTCAAAAATGAAAATGAGACCTTGAAGAGTAAGCAGGATGATTTAGTCCGAGAAAAAGCCTATCTTCTAGAAAAAACTACCATAGCCAGAAATCGGGTTGAAGCCATGATTTCGCGGTTAAAAGCAATGGGGCAAAGTTAATGAGCGTTAAACCCCAAACTGTTTTGCTCACCATCATGGGTAAGGAATACAAAATTGCCTGTGAATCGCAAGAGCAGGAAAACCTCATCCGCTCCGCCAGCGAGCTAGATGCCCAAATGTGCAAAATGCGTGATTCCGGTAAAGTTGGCAATGCTGAGCGGATTGCCGTGATGGCTGCGCTAAATTTGAGCCATGAGTTACAAACCTTGAAAAAGCAAAGTCCGCCGGTATTAAGTCAGGGTTGGAAAGACTGTTTCGATAGCATGATGGGTAAAATCGAAAATATTTTGGAAAAACGCTAATCAGGGTAAACTATAAGCCTGTATCTCCTGTAGTGTTCGACAGTGTGCCGGGTATTTCCTGAACCTGTTTTTACCCAGGGGGCAAATACCGCTAATGGTGTGCATGCCCGTTTAGACGAGAAGCCTGATTTATCGGCCCTGTCCCCACTTGAACTTCCGGTTCAAGGACGAAGGCACATATCGGCACAGGCGGGAGATGCATACCCAGTGTTGTTGAGTTAAGGACTAATGATAACAACAATGGAGTGCAAAGCTTGCTTTGTACTTGTCCACCACTGGCAAAGCTTGCTTTGTACTCCTGAGAATGGATTAACATCACGACATCTTATGCTCCCCGCGTCCATCATTCAATCCTGATCGTACTTAAGATGGTATTTTTGCACCCGATAGCGCATGGTTTCTCGCGTTGCGCCTAACATGCGCGCAGCCGCAGTGACGTTGTAGTTAGCCCGATGCAGGGCTTCTTGAATGATATGTTTTTCCATATCCTGTAGCGATAAACTCCCGTCCAGTGGAATGTACATGCCTTCATTCTCCGCGACTGACATATCTTCACTGTCATTCGGGAATTGCAGCCATTGCGCCGGAAATACCTCGCTATCTGCAAACAACACGCAACGTTCAATTACATTATGCAATTCGCGGATATTGCCCGGCCAATCGTAAGCTTCCAATTGTTCCCATACGCTTTCGGGTATCGTTTTGATATGTTTGCCCGATTTGATACTACAGTCGGCAACAAATTGTGGCACTAAATCGCGTAAGTCCTCTTTTCGTTCGCGCAATGGCGGAATATGGATGTTTAACACGCTGAGACGGTGGTACAGATCTTGACGAAACTCACCACTTTTGACTTTTTGCAGTAGATCGCGGTTGGTGGCGGCGATGATCTGGACATCAACTTCAACCATACTTTCACTGCCCAGTCGCCGAAACCGCAATTCTTCCACCGCCTTGAGCAGCTTACCTTGCAAATCCAAATCCAGTTCGCCGATTTCGTCCAGGAAAATTGTCCCCGTATCCGCTTGCTCCAACAGACCTCGATGGCGTTTTTTTGCGCCTGTGAACGCCCCGGCTTCATAACCGAACAACTCGGATTCCAGCAAATCTTTGGGTATGGCAGCACAATTGAGCTCCACCAAGGGCTTGCTGGCACGACTCCCTGAGTAATGCAGGATGCGCGTCACCAAGCCTTTGCCTGTGCCTGTTTCGCCGCTAAGGACCAGACTGGAAAACGGCACGTTCGCCAATTGCTTGAGCATTTCCCGAAGCTGCCCAGTTTTTTGACTGCGACCAACCAGCGCATCGTATGTGTAACGGTTGAAATGCTGCTTGGTTTCTTGTTGCAAGCGCCGTTGCGCCCTGGCGCTACGGGCCGCGCCTTCCACCAGCATGTGCAGCCTGTCCAGTTCACAGGGTTTTTCGATGAAATCATACGCACCCAAGCGCAAGGCACGTACCGAATCGGTAACACTGCCGTAGCCCGTCAAAAATATCCATTCTGCGTGTTGCAAACTACTTCCGATCAGTTCTAAAAAATCTAAAGCGTTGCCATCTGGCAAATTCATATCCGATAAAATGACGATGGGTTCAATGCCCTGCCCAGTTAACAACTGTTTAGAACTTTTGAGGTCGGTTACCACACTAACATCCCAGTGCTGTTTTCGGAAAAACCGCGCCAGTTCATTACCCAGCAAAGCTTCGTCTTCGATAATCAATAAGGTATCTTTCATACACCCACCGGTACGGTCAACGTCGCGCAAGCGTGGCCTTGGCTATCATTTTGTAGATTTAACTGCCCACCTAGCGAACGGGCAAAGCGTAATACCATAGACAATCCCAGCCCAGTGCCATGTTCGCGGTAACTCGCAAAAGCTCGTACACCTTGTGACAACAGGGTTTCAGGAAAACCATTGCCACTATCACTCACCTCAACTTTCAACTTATCCGCCTGTTTATTAATCGTAAGATTGATTGTTCCGCCCTGTTTGCCAAGTTCCTGAACAGAATTCAATAGCAGATTAAGCAACGCTTGCCGGAATTCTGTTTCCGGCAATAAAGATTGCAAATTAGCTGGAATGGCATAAATCAGTTTGATGTTTTCATTCACTTGATATTTCAATAAAGTCAAAAGCTCGCCTACTAGTTTGGAAATATCAACAAGCTTGGCGACTTCCGGTTGCTGTTTGGAATACGCCAGCAGGTCGTTTAGGCTGCTGGTTAAACGTTTTACTTCGGCATTCACCAAACGTAAGCGGTCGGCTATTTCTGGGTCTTCACATTCACCGCAGACGTTTTCTAAAGCCGCTTGAATACCAGCTAACGGGTTACGTAGCTCATGTGCTGTGCTGGCGGCAAGCTCACCTACCGCCGCCAATCGCTCGGAACGTGCCAGCGTGTGGCTTTGTTCGAGCAAGGCGTGGGTGGCGTGGCGTATTTCGCGTTCCAGGGTTTGGGTATAACTTAGGTGTTCTTCTTCCAATTCCGCTAACCGCCGGATTAGGCGGTTATAACTGCTGAACAGCGGTTGCATCAAAGGATCTTTGCGATTTTCTATTGGCTGCATTTCGCCATCGGTCAGACGTTTTAACAACTGTTCTAGTGCGCTGAGCGGAGATAAAATTTGTCGCCTGAAATACCACACACCTAATAGAAACGCAGGTAGCAATACGGCAATTGGGATAAATACCGCAAAATTAAGCTCCAACCGACTGTCTTGATAAACCTGGGTCAGTAGTTTTTCCTCGTTGCTGCGTTGTAAGTTAAGTATTTTTTGTGACACCAATAATACTTGGGCTATGTCCTGGCGTTTTCCTTGTTCAATGTTTTGGAGAAATGGTTTGATCTCGTCCAATAATAACCCTGTGCCATTTTCACCACTTTGTCGGTTGGCAAAAAAATGGCTGATTTTTTTGTGCAATTCGATTTGCCCCACACTTGGTTGGATTTTCTCACCGGAATCCATTGTTGGGGTGTTTATAAGCTCGAAAACCAATTGTTCAAGCTCATGACCTTGAATTATGTCTTGCTTGATATTGTCGATACGGCTTAGATTTCGCCAGGTAATGCTACCCAAAGCCAGCAGTTCGACCATAACTAACATGCCTAATACCAGGCTGATAACGACAATTGGGCGGTAAAGTATTTTATGCATAACTAAGGCTCAAGGTTCAACTCAATAGCACAGCTTAGGTTAAGATTGAACTTATGCAGTCGTAACCCAAGCTATTTTTCTACCTCTTATCGTATATCTTAAGGACTACCTCATAAAACCAGTTTGGACGAAACAGCACGACCCAGATTAACACTAAGGGCGAGATGGGAATTGGACTAATCTCAAGGATTGAAACAACCACAAGAATAAGAAAACAGACAATACGCATATTTTATTGCCAAAGTAAGTGTGGAGAATACACCAAACAAATTGTTTCTGTTCAAGGTGCAACAAAGCTATTCTGAATTTGCGATTACTCGATGGTAGCTTTACAGGCTACCTGTAACTATGTGTTGCGGTAGCCAGATATAAGTAGTTGGCAAGCGGCATGCCCACACTGCTCTGAAGTGACACCCTGAATTGATTGCCTGGACGCTCAATCTAAACGCCATCATCCTTAACGCAAACCGTGATAATCGGTTTTTCGTCGGCTCTTATTATCCGGTTTCATTCTACGCACCGCCAAAGGATGCTTTAAAAACGTATCATGCACTTCCATCCCAAGAAATTCACAGATACCGCTGTTTGCTTCTTCCCCCAAGCTTTGGACTGCGTCCAAAACTACTGTAATTAAACCCGCCGCCGGACTACTGATAGTAATGAATGAGCCACTAATACGCGAAACCAGTACACCGCCGATAATGGCCGTAATAATTCCCGCAGAAGGCGGGAATCCGGAGGCCATTGAAATGCCCAAACACAATGGTAAGGCAATAAGGAACACCAAAAACCGGACAGCAAATCACTGCGCCAGTTTTCTTTTAAATCAGCCAGGCCTGTCTTGGGTAGCACTGATATTGAATCTCCGCTCATGCGTATTATCCTATTATCCTACGGTTGTTGGAAAAATTTGGTTTTCTAATAGATATTTACAGCGAAAATCATGCCACCTTTATAGAACTGCTATAAGGATATGATTATTTGAGGATTGTTGGTGTTTATTTTTGAAAAACCAGTAATTAAAAACAGGTATTGGTTCAAATCAACCGACGCCTGGTTGATTTGAACCAATGCCAGTGGTACTTGCTTGCAAAATTAATTGCCATTTGCTGTAGCATTTTGATTTGCGGCGCAGCCTGGCTAGGAAATGCCTTAACAAACTGTTATATCCTAGCTGCGCGGACAGTATAGGTTTCTGCCCTTGTGCCCTATGGGTATTTGACTGCGTGTGCCGCCCCTTGGGGACGAAGGCCTCGTAAGTCTGCCAGTGTACGTCATCACCTGCCCAACCGGCTTGCCAGAGCTTTTCTCCCGTGCCAGTCGCCCTGGAACCCAATACGCAGCCGAGAAACCTTTTTCCATATCTATCAACAGCAATCCCTGTCCAGCAATAGTTTTTTTTGAGCCGACGTAACTGTGCATTTCGTCCAGTTCTACCACTTGGACGGCATCGTCGTTTTTTATGGCATCGAGCTGTTCGCCAAACGCCCTGATCCAATTCAAAATCGTGACATGGCTGAATCCTAGGGCACGGCCAATTGACCTGAATCGAAGCCCTTCCAGGTAAAGCTCCAAGGCTTGCCGCTTTACTGTTTTATCGCCAACGCCGGAACGCTGTGCGACCGTATAGCGATGGTTGCAATCTTTGCATAAATAGCGCGCCGTCCGCTCGCCAAACCATCTTTGCAACTCGCCTGCTTACCACATTTCGGACAGTCCATAGCACCCCTCCCGCGCAGCTTTGAATATCCAAAACTTATAAGGTACCTATATTTAATTAGCAATACCGACGCTGAAAATCCTGGAAACGTAGCGTTAGCGGAGTGAAGATTTTTAGTCCCCCGAAGCGATAGTGCTGTGTGTTTTCACGAAGCGCTGTTTGCGGCGTGAAAATGCACAGCTTTACGACATCGCGTCGAGTCATTGCGCAACGATGCCCCATACCCCTTGTCGGGTATGGGGCGAGGGTAGCAGGGCGGCTGGGGCAGCCGCAGGCATTGGCGGTCGCGTTAAGTTTTTGCCGCTTGTTTGGACAGGACGTCCTCAAAACAAGCTTTCGCAAAAATAGCGACTCCCCGCTTTTAGAATGCAGCTTCAAATGCGCCAATATCGCAATAGGTGCCGACTGGTTTCGGGCGCGTTGCGCCGCGCTGGTCGGTGGCTGGACAGCCAGAACCTTTCTGGCTCGCTGCGCTACCTGATAACAATGTCCGAGTTTGTGTTAAGCCGCCATTATTCTTAAGCAAGTCTAATTTTGGATCGGCTATCAATATTCCAGGCGTACAGTCTTTATCTGTGGGCATTGGAAATTGTAGGTTGTTGCCGCCGTTGGCCATGGGTTCAAAACAATTGTGCTTGATATTCCAAGTATTGCCGCCATTCTTGGCAACATTGTTGGCGAGAATAGTATTTTTGAGGGACACATTCGAACCGCCAAATATCCCGCCCGCTTGCCAGTTGGCGGTATTATTGGCAATGGTGGCATTGATAATTGTAGCCTTAGCATTACGGCCAACGTAAATACCCGCCCCCATTGAATAAGTGCCTTTGCCGATATTATTTGAAATCGTGCTATTTAGAAGGGTTAATTTGCCATTATCACCCTGCACAATGCCGCCCCCCATACTGTTAACTGCCGTGTTACCGGAAATGGTGCTTCTGCTAATTATAGTTCCCTTGGGATGTCTGGCGATCCATATCCCACCGCCCTGCTGACTGGCAGTATTACCTGCTAGCGTGGTGTTAACGATGGTGAGCGTTGTATTATTGGTGTTCGTAAGCCAATGACCACCTTTCGCCGGATCACCATTGCTCCAGATAGCGGCCCCCTGCCCATTGCTACCACCGCCAACCGAATTGGCCAAAAATAAGCTATTGGTTATTGCCGTTGTATTGTTGTTATAGACGTTATTGAAAAACGCACCACCATAAGCAGTTGCAGAGTTACTTTTAAACGCGCTGTCGCGAATAATAATTTGCCCGTTATCGCCCTTTGCTCCATCAACATAAATTGCCCCACCATTGCCAAGCCTCGAATCTACAGCTTTATTGCCGGTAAAAGTACTGGCAGTCACGGTTAAATTACTGTTTAGGATTCTAATGGCACCGCCGATACTGGCTTTGTTTCCCGTAAAAGTCGATTTATCAACAGCAAGCGTACCAATGGCACTATAAATTGCACCCCCACCCGCTTCACCGAGTTGAGTGGCAATATTATTGATGAAGTTGCAATGGGTTACGGTCAAAATATCCAGATAGCCGCTGCTATTGATCGCCGCGCCTTGCCCAGGGGTACGCCCATTCGCCAGGGTCAGGTTATTTACCGCAAAGCGTATGCCCGGTTTTACGTTGAACAGGCGTTTTGAATTGCCGCCGCTAATCGTAACCAAATTACCGCCGTCAATAATCGTGTTGGCGGAAATCGTTTTTTCGCTGCCGATGAGGATGGTTTTCGCGGCACTGCCACACCTAAAATTTACCGCCCCGCCACCGCTTAAAGCCTTATTTAAGGCCGCGTCGGTACAACTGCCCGCGCTGCCGTTGCCGACAACACCAGCCGCATAGGCTGCATTTGGGGGCATAAAATTTAGCGTCGTTACTACACTCGCCAACATTAATAGTCGCAGTGAAAATGGTATTGTTAAACTAAGATAATCTTTCAATGAATTAAAACTTGGATATATTCTCACGTAATACCTCTTTAAATATGGAGGGTCACAACAACCCCAAATGGAAATGATCGTATGCTACTTCTTAGGCTTACCGAGAAGGGTAGCTTATATTTCTGAAATTGCCGGATAGTGAATATTATGACGGAATGATTAAGGTAGGATTAATGGCGTCATAGTGAGCAAAGGTCATTTGATGCGTTACTCTAAAGGTTTTAGCAATCCATGCGGTCTACAAAATCATCGGATATTGCTAAATCCCACTCGGCCTTGAAAAAACAATATCTGCCCTTACATCAAAAGCAGTTTATTTCACCACACTAGGAACAGGAAATGTCTGCCAAAGCAAAAAAACAAACCTTAGGTTTTGAAACCGAAGTCAAACACCTCTTACATCTGATGATTCACTCCTTGTACAGCAACAAGGAAATTTTTCTGCGCGAATTGATTTCTAATAGCTCAGATGCGGCGGACAAGCTGCGTTTTGAAGCCTTATCCAATGACAATCTTTACGAAGGCGACAGCGAATTAAAAATACGTTTGGCATTCGATAAAGACAACCGCACGATTACCATAACCGATAACGGCATCGGTATGAGCCGTGACGAAGTGCAGGAACACATCGGCACGATTGCCAAATCAGGCACCAAACAGTTTTTTGAAAAGCTAACGGGCGAACAAGTCAAAGACAGCGAGTTGATCGGTCAATTCGGTGTAGGTTTCTATTCTTCCTTCATCGTAGCAGATAAAGTCACGCTGACCACACGCAAAGCGGGTGCCAGCAAAGACGAAGCCGCACGTTGGGAATCGGCTGGAGAAGGCGAATACACACTGGAAACTGTGACCAAGGAACAGCGTGGTACGGAAATAGTCTTGCATCTTAAAGAATCCGAAGACGAATTTTTGGATAGCCATAGACTACGTTCCATCGTGCGAAAATTTTCCGACCACATTTCTATTCCGATTATCATGACCAAAGAGGTCATGCCGACTTATGAGGAAGAGGAAGAAAAGGACGGCGAGGAAGCTGAACTCAAAGAGAAAACCCCACCAGAACCCGAAGATGAAACCGTCAATAGTGCCTCGGCCTTATGGATGAAAGCCCGTCAGGACATTAAGGATGAGGACTACAACGAATTCTACAAGCACGTCAGCCACGATTGGCAAGATCCGCTCGTGCATGTGCATAGCAAGGTAGAAGGCACGAATGAATTCACTTTGTTGCTCTACGTGCCAAGCCGTGCGCCGTTCGACCTGTGGGACAGAAACACTAAACACGGCGTAAAACTGTATGTGCGTAAAATCTTCATCATGGATGATGCGGAACAACTGATGCCGCGTTATCTGCGATTTATACGCGGCATAGTTGATGCTGGCTCGCTACCATTGAACGTATCGCGGGAAATCTTGCAGCAAAGCAAACAACTTAGCACCATTAAATCCGGCGCAGTCAAGAAAGTGCTGGGCATGTTGGAAGGCGTTGCCAAGAATGAGCCGGAAAAATACGAAAAATTCTGGGCGGAATTCGGCCAAGTGCTGAAAGAAGGCCCAATTGAAGATCATGGCAATAAAGAGCGCATCGCCAAATTGCTGCGTTTTGCCTCGACCCAAGCCGATACCGACAAGCAAGAAGTTACTTTGGAAGAATACGTTAGCCGAATGCAGGAAGGTCAGGACAAAATCTATTATGTAACAGCAGAAACGTTTGCCGCAGCCAAAAACAGCCCACACCTGGAAATATTCCGTAAAAAAGGTATAGAAGTTTTGTTGTTATCTGACCGGATTGACGAGTGGTTGATTTCTCACTTAGAAGAATTTGACGGTAAACATTTGCAATCGGTTGCTAAAGGCGACCTGGATTTAGGTGCGCCGGACGATGAGGAAGCCAAAAAAGAACAGGAAGAAGTCAGCAAAGATTTCGAGACAGTCATCAAGCAAATCAAAGACGTATTGGCAGATAAGGTCAGTGAAGTCAAATTAAGCCAACGCCTGACCGACTCCCCAGCTTGTGTGGTTGCCGATGTTTACGGCATGAGCCTGAATATGGAACGGATCATGAAGGAAGCCGGGCAGGGTATGGGCATGGGAATGAACAGAAAGCCGATATTTGAAATCAACCCAAACCATGCTTTAGTGGCGCGGCTGAAAATAGAGCAGGACGACGAACGCTTTGCTGATTTGACGTACATCTTGTTTGACCAGGCTATCTTAAGCGAAGGTGGACAATTGGACGATCCTGCGGCGTTTGTGCATAAGTTGAATGGGTTGTTGCAGGGTTTGTTAAAGTAATTACAATAGGGATGTGTGTTAGATAAATACTTACAGCACGAAAGAATTTGCATACAAGTTAGGACGTGTTTACGTCACTCACGTTTCCCCGACGGTGACGTTGTTGATCCACGTCGAAACCCTGCGAACGGGGCAACATGCCCCGTCCGGCTGAATTCGACCTCTTGATCTTGACCTTGTATTATTTAACTTAAACAGCCATAGATTGTTACTGTGCGGAGCTGCTATTATTTTAGTTGGCCACGTCATAATCTTATGGTTTGGCTCATTTGCATTGCTAAAAAAACTAATCAGGGAAGGTTTGCTGTTTTTTACGTGGTTATTAAATATCGCGCTTCTGGTTATCTTTGGCTATTTAATAACCGGCGGTGTATTTAGGGGAGCATGGGGATAACGAACGCGTGACGGGATATGTTACCTGTCTATTCGAACGCGTGACGGAATATGTTATGTTGTGGGGAGCTTTTATATTTTTATTGGTAACAGCTGCGCTAACCGGCATTTCATTTTTAGATGATATGACAGCGTATGCAATTTTGTATATGACCATCGCTTACTTGGCTATATTACCTGCCTACCTTCAACACAAATACTATAACAAACTGTAAGCCTACAGTTGGGCTATATACAAAAAGTTGGGTGAGAATCCAACCGACTAAGTTCAGTTCAGTACCTTTTCAATTTAAAAAGGATTAAACATAACGGTGCGTTTTTTATAGAAGCGTGCCGTTATCTTTTACGGCGAAATCAATATGAAAAACATAAATGTCTTCTTGTTCTGCGTATTTGGCTTATTAGTAACTACCAATACCCTTCCAAGAATGTTTCCTTTCGATAATTTTTTGAGCTTCCCAATAAAAGGTGTACGTTACGGCTTAAATTCAAATATTGCTTCGTATGATTGCTTAGAGTGTCTTGAACGCATCCCTTTGTCCTCGACACTGAGAATAATACTTTCAGGGATTTGTTACGGATTGTTATTGGCGATACCGGCTTCCATTCCATTATGCCTTGCCAAGCGTTTTAAAAGTCATTCATTTTACCAAGCGTATAAAACCTTCTGGTTGTGGGGGGCTTTTATATTTTTATTGTTAACCGCTGTACTTACTGGCGAAATGTACGTTGGAACTTCGATCGAGGGCATAATTTCTCTTGTAACTTGGTATATCACCATCGCTTGCTTGGCTATATTACCGGCCTACCTTCAGCACAAATACTATAATAAACCGTAAACATACTGCTGGGCTATATACAAAAAGTTGGGTGAGAATCCAACCGACCAAATTTTTACCTGTCCAAAATTAACTGGCTAACTGATGTTACGCAGCCCGGAATTTTTGCAATTCTGCATACGCCATCTGGCTCGCCTTGATGAACAACTTCGTCCGCAGTGCAAAATGGTTAGCCTTGTGCTTTATTTTCAAACATTCCAACTTAAACACCGCGTAGATCGACATGAACACATGGTTATTTTGGGTAGTGCCCGTGCGGGTTGGCGACTTTGCCAACCCTGCGTTGGACTTCAATGATTTATGGAACTCCTCGACTTTCCACCTTTTTTGGTAGATTTCTTAGGGCAACCTTGATAAAAACGGCTACTGCTGGGGTATATACAAAAAGCTGGGTGAGGACTCAACCGACCAAGTTCAGCCCAGTACCTTTTTAATTTAAAAAGGATTAAACATAACGGCGCGTTTTTTATAGAAGCATGCCGTTATCTTTTATGGCGAAATCAATATGAAAAACATAAGCGTCTTATCGTTCTGTTTATTGGGATTATGGGTAATTATGGGAGGTTTTGCCTATCCTTTCTATTTCATTGATTTTCCTAGCTTTCCAGTAAAAGACCTACGTTATGATTTAGATCAACCTATAGCACCGTTTGATTGCTTAAAGTGTCCTGAGCGCTTCCCTTTGTCTTCTACAATAAGAATAGTGCTTTCAGTGATTTGGTACGGATTGTTACTGGCGGTACTGTCTTCGATCCCATTATCCCTTGCCAAATGCTTCAAAAGTAATTCATTTTACCAAACATATAAAACTTTCTGGTTGTGGGGAGCCTTGGTATTTTCGTTGTTAACCGCCGCACTTACTGGTATTGGGCCTTTAGGGGAGTTAGTTGAAATTATCTCGTTTGTGGTTTGGTATATGTCCATCGCTTATTTAGCGATATTACCCGCTTATTTTCAGCATAAGCACTATAACAAACAGTAATACGCGCATTGTCAGATATGATGGGGTTGTTCTTACGGGGTCGTTTAATATGTTACCCGATGGTCGATTTCAGCAAGCGGCTAGTTTAGTTACTACAACAACGCCGTCAATGATATCTACAACATTATCCGCTAATGGGGCGCTAACTATTCCAGAACTGAAATATATTAACCCTACAGGACACGTTAACCAGGTACTTAAAGCTACCCTATTAAAAACAGCTACCCCGGGTGTCTATACAAGAAGTTGGGTTAGAATTCAGCCGACAAAGTTCAGCCCAGTGCTTTTCTAATTTAAAAAAAGACTAAAATAACGGCGCGTTTTTAGCAAAACGTGTCGTTATCTTTTATAGCGAAATTCCATATGAAAAGCACAAATGTCTTCTTATCCTTACTGGGCTTATCGGCAATCAGCAGTTTTGGCGTGTATAGTTTAGTGTCATACTTTTCTTGGCTTGATTTTCCTAGCTTTCCAATAAATGGCCTGCGTTACGATTTAGAACAACCTATAGCATCGTTTGATTGCCAGTGTCCTGAACGCTTCCCTTTGTCTCCGACTACAAGAATAGTGCTTTCAGTGATTTGGTATGCATTGTTACTGTCAGTGCTGGCTCTCATTCCTTTATGCCTTGCCAGGCGATTTAAAAGTCATTCATTTTATCAAGCCTATAAAACCTTCTGGTTGTGTGGTGCCTTGGTATTATCACCAATAACAGTCGTACTTACTGGAGTTGTGACAAGTTTAGTTGGATTCGAAGGAGTATTTGGACTTGTAATCTGGTATATCACCATCGCTTACTTGGCTATATTACCTGCCTACCTTCCGAATGCGTGACGGGGTATGTTACCCCGTTACTCACGTTTTGTCGGCGGTGATGTTTTTGAACCACGTCGAAACCCTACGAACGGGGCAACATGCCCCGTCCGGCTGACGCCCTATAGACTGACCGTTAAATTATTATTGACAGCATGAAAGAATTTGTGTACAAGTTAGGCCGTGTTTGCGTTATTACACCAACACGGCACTTCATTTGTTTCATAGCATCGGCTGCATTTACCCATTTAAACCTAGAGGTTTGTTTTGCATAAATAAAAATCAACTCAACTTAGAGGATACCCTCATGACTATAAGGTATAAACTTTGTACTCTGCTCATTATGTTACTAACGGCTTCCGCTCAGGCGGCGGTTAACCCGCCTATTGTCGCAACTCCGAAGGCGAAGGCATATTTTTTGGATACCGTGCTTTGGCCTTACAAGGCAACAACTAAAACTTACAATATTCCAGTATGTTGGGAGAAGTTAAGCCAATCTACTGCCGCAGAAAGAGCCAACGTCGTGACTGCAATTGCCAATACATGGCAGAAGTATTCATTGGCAAGATTTACCGGTTGGGGGCAATGCCCATTGTCACCATTATTTTTCAATGGCATCAGGATAACCGTGGATAACGTCGGAAATCCTATGTCAGCTCTTGGGACACAGGGAAATGGAAAAATAGGTGTGATGCGATTGAATTTTAGGTTGAATACTCTCAATAAAGCTTCAAGTGACCGATATTATCCATTTTCAACTCCACAAACTTTATTTGCAAGATGCCGACGCGATAATCCAAACACAGCACTCAACATTTGCATACAATCCGAAGCTATTCACGAGTTCGGACACATTTTAGGCTTAGCACATGAGCAGAACAGGCCATATGGATTTGATCGCCCAGTGATCCCTCCAAGAGGTGCGTGTCTTTTGAGAGATGATAACCCAAACAGACTGCCACAAGGTACATTCACAACATATGGTAATACACTTTTCACAGACTATGATCCCAACTCAATGATGAATTATTGCCGAAGCCTATATTTTGGTAGAACGGATTTAAGCGTTCTCGATAAACTGGCAATTAGAGTTTACTATGGGCAAATGCCAAGCTTTGACAGTCGTACCAGAATTTTGACTATTCCGCGCATCCAAAAATACAATGGCACTATACTGAGCGGTTCGTTTAATTTAATTTCTGGCAACCGGTTTCAACAAAGTGCCAGCTTAAAATCAACAACGACACCTTCAATGTCACCAGCAACGCTTTACGCCAATGGTGTGTTATATGTGCCTGAATTGAAATATATTAATGCGGCAGGACATGTTAACCAGATTCTCAGAGCTACTTTACGCACTATTTCATCTGGTTTATATCAAAATAGCTGGATTAGAACTCAACCGACCAAGTTTTTACCTGTCCAAAATTAACTGTCAAAATTTCAACATTAATGGTGTACCTGGCTTTTGCAAGGAACACCATTTATTAAAAACTAAATAGAAAATATCGGCATGTATCAACTTGGGTTTGGCATTATTGATAATTTTATGAATTTTGGCGGCTTCCCAATTAAGGGATTGACCAATCAGGAATGGGGTACGGAATATTACCCTTTATCCTCTTTGACTAGAGATATTTTGTCTGTCCTTTGGTACGCTTTTTTAGTAGCACTACCCGCATCGCTTCCTTTGTGTATCGCCAAGCATTTTAAGAGCATAACATTTTACAAAAAATATAAAGTCATTTGGCTTGTTTGTGGAATGATATTTACTGTATTAACGTCGATTCTTATCGGTCTTGTTCCTGTAAGAGATTCGGAAATGTTCAATTATGGGTTTTACGGTTACAGTATAGAAGTCTTTTTATTAATAGATTATGCAATTTTTTATCTAGTTACCGTTTGTTTGGCTGTAATCCCCGCATATATTCAGTATAAATATTACAACCGCTCATAAGCCAACTTTTCTGTAAATCTTTCAGCAAATTGGTAGTTTGTAGAAGTTACGCATTGACAGGCCATGTAAACTATGAAGATTAAAATAACCGAAGTTCAGCCCAGTGCTTTTTTAAGTTAAAACACTCATGGTATTAAAATAACGGCGCGTTTTTAGCAAAGCGTGCCGTTATCAATCACGGCGCAATCAATATGAAAAACATAAGTGTTTCGAACGCGTGACGGGGTATGTTACCTGTCTCTTAATCACAACTCAGCGAGTTCCGATTTGCTGAGTTGGTATCCCTGGAGCCGTTCTTGTAAACGAAACCAA
>NZ_JBEBKJ010000038.1:0-34284 GCF_040079455.1 Methyloglobulus sp.
ATGGACATGCTGAAGTCGAATCCAGAACGCATACGCAGCTTCTTTCAGGATAAGAGAGTCAAATATGCAGCTTAAAACTTCTAAAGGCCGGATCAATAGGTTACGTTTTTTTTAGCCACAAAAATAAATTGTTAGACGAAACTAATTCAATGCAAGAAACAATTAATAAACAAGCCGCTAAAGCGGAAGCAGTTATATTAACAAAAACAGGCTCTTTATTTGAAGATAATGTAGAGGACGGTAATTTTGTTTTACCCCCTAAATTAAGGCAGCAAAAAATGCCTAATACTGTGACCGCTGAATTCAAAAGTATTCCGCGAAGTATAGCGGAACTGGACGCAGACCAAGCAATTGAAGCTATAGGAAGAGATGTACCTAATGAATGGATCGCCCATCAATTAAAAAGTCCAAGTAGTGTTTTGAGTACTATTAAGAAGCAGTTATCACAATTACCTAAAAGTACTTCGATTACTCTAAAGAACGAGCTTTTTTCTCAATTTGCCCTTTATGAATATCAACGAGATACGCTTTCAAAAAACCGAGATTTACAATGGCAAGCATCGGAAGTCGCTGGCTGGAAAATTGGCATAGAACATTTCAAAAACCTGGCAACTTTACTAAATAATGAAGAATACAAGGCAATGCTGGGCGTTGAAAAAAACTCAATTTTTGCCAAGCAAATCACAAATATTCCACATCCCTATGATGATACAAGTGGGCCTTCTTCGGAAGTATTCGCTACGTTGCCAATACGACAATCCACGCACGGCTTAATCAAAACCGAACAAGAGCTTTTCCAGTATGTTGATCCAAGTACCGTCTTGCAAATTACTAACCTGTATAAAACCGGAGCGAGCCAGCAACTCGCCAATCAGGATGCTTATGAAAGTGGACAAATCACTGATGAAGAACGCATTCGGCTTGATGAGACAATTGCAGATCAAACGGAAGCACAGGTGAAAACGCTATTAACACCCGATCAAGCTAAAATTTTTGGTTTGGAATCCCTTTTTGAGGATAAAGGCAATCTTAATACGCAACCCAACCCATAGCGTTTACACCAAACTCCGCGTGACGGGGTATGTACCGTCACTCACGTTTTGCCGATGTTGACGTTTTTGAACCACGTCGAAACCCTACGGCAACATGCCTGTCTCTTTACCGCAATTTCACTAAAAAAGACGATCCTTCAGCCGGGCGGGGCATGTTGCCCCGCCCGTAGGCTTCACGTTGATTAAGCGCAGTCACGTCATTTAAGTTTTGTGAAAACGTTAGGAACGGGGTTTCAAACCCCATCCCGCGTGAGTGTAAACCGGATAGGCAAGGAAAATACCTTACTGGCTTCCTTTGTTTCTCAACACCGAATGAAATTACCAGGAAAAAATACTCGTCGTGTTATCGGGTTATCACCTGCTTTTCAGGTTTATCGTGACGACGGGCAGACGCTGCAAGGCTTAGTCACCTTGATATCGTCGATTAGATATTGTCCGGCATCACCGTTGTAAACTGACTCCCCAAGATGGAATAAGCCATCCAACTGGCGATAAGAATATAGCCCAAACGAGGAAGCCATTCGGCTAAAGCGTCATCCTGTAGGCCGATTGTTTCCGCTTCCAGTTTGGTAAAGTGCATTATGCCACTGGCGAGCTTGCCGCTTTGTTCGCTGCTACTCACAATTTGCAGCATTGTCGCATTAATTATTGGCACTTTTGCCAGCGTATCGGCAACACTAGCTCCTGAGGAAAGCGCCGATATTGCTGGGCTAAAGCTTGCTCTCAAACTGCTGTTTTTAATGGTAGCAACGGCTTTCGGTAAAGCAACAGCAAAAGCGATGTCGCTTTCTAACATCATCGCCAAAATAAAGAAGAATTCATTGAGTTGACGCTTTGTAAGCCAGTTGGCGACGACTGATATACGCAGTTGCAAATGATGCCAAGCTTTCTCAGCACCAAAGCCACATAAAATCCCAGGTAGTCGGATCAACAAAAATACACCAGATCCTATGACAATAAGCCGCCCCAAGCTCAGTTGTAAATAGTCAAATCCGCTTATTTTGGAGCCGATAAGGTCAGGTAATGGTTGCATGAACAGCGCGATAATCAGCACCAAAATGGGGAAATACAAGCGCGATTTAATTTTTTTAACTCGGCTGCTAAGCCCAGTGTAGTAATTGGCGAGTTGACCATAAACCTCAGCTAGCCGCCCACTGGTCTCACCAGCCTGAATAAGCATTGTATGGGTTTCATTAAAAATACCCGCCCTAAAACCCGCTTCGGAAATGGGGCGTCCGGCATATAATTGTCGGCGCATAGTTGATAGAGGCTTTTTTAACTTATCTTCTGATTGGATCAAAATATCAAACGCTTGGGAAGCTGGTAATCCAGAGGCTTCAAGCTGTTTTAGTTGGGTAAATAATCGTGCCAATTGTTCGAAGCTTATTGGGTGATTTGTTTTCGACATAGCGCTATTTTGCAAATTGTAGAAACCTCTTTACGCCATCTACGAAAAGCAACCGACATAAAATATTTGGCAAAGCTTCATTCTTTATTTTTTATTCGCTTCCTCCACTAATACTTTCAAATCCGCCAAACCTTGCTCAAACTGCCCACTAACCATCTTGTCGCAATTTATGATTAACCCCATGACTTTTGCGATGAAGTTGTTAGTTCCCGCCATAGTCCAGGTAACGATGGTGTGGTCTCCTTCAGGCTTGAAGGTAAACTCTGCCATGTTAGTGGCTTTCATCGGTTTTTGGAATTCCAGTTTGAATTGGATGAAATCACTAGGGCTACTTCCTGTAATGGTCATACTGCCTACGCCGACCTTATTGTTACCCGCCCAGCTCATCTTGGCACCAACACCTTCCGATGACCCTTCGAAGGAGTTTTTAGCTGTCGGGTCAAGTTTTGCCCACGGTGACCAGGCTTCCCACTTTTGCAAATTGTTGATGTATGGGAATATGACTGAGGCAGGAGCGGCTACTGTACCTGTTCGGGTTATACGAAAATTGGCTGGCTGCATTGCAGCGACAACAAGGGACAGCATAACAGCAAGCGCTATTAAAATTAAAATGATATTGATCATGAGATGTTTTCTCCTACTGTGAGTCAAGAAAATTATAAACCAATAAGGCAGTAAGTCCGTAGCAACTGACGGCATTAACACCCTAATGATCTCACGCTAGCTCCTTGGATTTTTGAGGGGCAACAAATTAATTAGGCTTTAGGCAACCGGATAAAACATATCGCATGGTCAATAATGTCATCATGACTGGAAATTGCAGAAAATGATTTTCAAAATTAAGCGTTATCAAAACGCAAACCATTATAAACCAAGGATCGACGGCACCAGAATCAACGATAGATTTCATACGCTGCAAACTATCGCGATCAATTTTGTTACGTTGCCCAATGAAAAATAAGGTAGCAAAAGCAATTATCAATGCGAAATAAACCGGAAAGAAAAAGAATATCGGCGAATCTTTGACGAACAGCGGTTTCCAGTAAGCAAACCAGGCTAGTAAGATGCTGCTGGAAAAAAGATCATAACCGATATTTTCAGGCACAAACTTAAAAAAACTGCCAATAATCGTAACAACAGCTATCGTTAAACCACCATAAATAAAGACAGGCGAGAGCAACACCGACTGCAACGGACTTCCGGTTTGCACAATAATTGCAAAAATAAGACAAAGCGCAACAAAAAATGGCATCGTGATTTATAGGGAATAAGTAAACTTAACAGGCTATCGTCAGAAGAAAGTTATCACGAATACCATCTAAGTAAAGAAAAATCGAACAGTGTAGAGCCAGTAATTGATAAAAAGAAGGCTACCACCTAAAAACGCTAACACTTTAGATATAACACAGCATATTTAAACCGAGAAAATCAATCCGTTAATCCTAATTCTGGAACGCCTGTAGCGTTATATCGTCGCGTTCTATCCGTACTGCTCATTTTCTCGGTGTAACCCGTACAGACAGCTCTCCGAATTGGTGCGTACTAAGAAACCAACGCACAAAATCAATGCGTCATGCTCGATTTAGCTGGCTTCCTTGCTGTGTAGAAAAACATTCATAACTCCTTGTAGGGAGTTCCCTAAAATGCCCATCTACCTCTGGGGGATATCTAAATATATGGATATAAATAATTGATTTTTAATAAATTATACCAAGCCTATCACAGAGGGGGAAAGTAGAGTTTTGAATTTTTAGAAGGTCCCTAAAACATGTATAAAAATAGCAATTATATTGAGCTAACAAAACTGGCACGTCGTTTGCTTTATCAATGTGAGCGCTCTATTTTTAAGCAATGTGTAACTACAGGGTTTAGCAAGCTGAGATTCGAGTTTTGCAAGCCTGTTATTTAACCTACGAGGACAATCAATGATACAAACTAATAACACAAAGGAAGCTCTGAGTAAGTTGATTCCATTCATGACTCGATCATTCGACAAAGCTCTCCTAGGCATAGCCGAAGGACTTAGGACTCACCACCACGAACAGCCCCAATACGTAACTATTCGTTCTGAGCCTGTTAAGGGTCTTAATCAAATACTTCCTAACATAAGCAAGCCCATGTCTGCACTTAGCCTTATTGTCGCAGCCATCGTGTTAATGATTGCTGCAAACGCTTCTAATGTAGAGGCTGCGGAAAAGCTGGAAAAAGAAAGCCTGAAATTTGGCTTTATCAAGCTGACTGATATGGCGCCTCTAGCCGTCGCTTTTGAAAAAGGGTTTTTCGAGGAAGAAGGGCTTTCAGTGCAGCTTGAAGCCCAAGCTAACTGGAAAGTGTTGTTGGACAGGGTGGTCGGCGGCGAACTCGACGGCGCTCATATGTTGGCACCTTTACCTTTAGGCACAGCAATAGGTTACGGTACTAAAGCGGATATTGTCAGTGCCTTTACTATGACGTTAAATGGCGATGCGATTACCGTTTCCAACGATGTTTGGAAGCAAATGAAGCCGCAAGTTCCCATGGAAGGCGGTAAACCGGTACACCCAATCAAAGCCGATGCCTTGAAACCCATATTGGAAAAATATAAGGCCGCAGGTAAGCCGTTCAATATGGCGATGACATTTCCGGTTGGCACCCACAATTTGAAATTGCGCTACTGGCTGGCAGCCGGAGGCATTAACCCTGGCTTTTATGAACCCCCTCAAGATACATCGGGTCAGATTAATGCCGAAGCTATGCTGTCAGTAACGCCCCCTCCACAAATGCCCTCGACGATGGATTCCGGCACGATTGTCGGCTACTGCGTGGGTGAGCCCTGGAATCAACAGGCGGTATTTAAAGGCATCGGTGTACCAGTTATCAGCGACTATGAATTGATGAAAAACAGTGCTGAGAAAATATTTGGGGTCACTAAAACCTGGGCAGAAAAAAACCCGAAAACCCATGTCGCCGTGGTTAAAGCCTTAATTCGCGCCTCCATGTGGCTAGATGCCGAAGGCAATAAAAACCGTAATGAAGGCGTAGAGATGTTGTCGCAAAAACAATACGTGGGGGCTGATTATGACGTGATCGCCAACAGCATGAACGGCACGTTTGAATACGAAAAAGGCGATAAACGTGACTTGCCTGACTTCAACGTGTTTGCTCGCTATAACGGCTCTTACCCTTATTACAGTGATGCAGTATGGTTTTTAACTCAAATGCGTCGCTGGGGCATGATTAACGAAGAAAAACCAGATTCCTGGTACATGGACATTGCCAAAAAAGTGTATCTCCCAAGCGTGTACATGACCGCAGCCAAGGCATTGATTGCTGAGGGAAAGGCTAAAGCCAGCGATTTTCCGGCAGAAAGCGAAAGCGGCTTCAAAGCCTCATCCAGTGACTTTATTGATGGCATTGCGTTTGACGGCACCAAACCGAATGACTACCTCAGCAAATTTACTATCGGCTTGAAGGGTAAGCAAAAAGTGGTTAGTGGCAAGATTGTGGATTAGTGGCCTGAATTGATGTAGTTAATCTTCAAATGGCTAATCTCTTTTTCCCTAGAGAGATGCTTACAAGGATGTAGGTAGTAGGTGGATATAAACAGTTTATTCTCCTCACCCAACCCTCTCCAGCAGGAAAGGAGAGGGGGCTTTCCTCACTTGATTCCAGTGGAGGAAAGTAATGTAAGAGGTAATCAAAGTTTTTGTTGTGCCAGTTGTAACCCACCTCGTGTAGACCGGATGTCGTGTTGGTGCAAGGACGCGCCTTTTTTAAAAGAGGTTGTGACGTAATTCAGTTTGTGTGAATAAGCATTCCCAGATTGGCCAAAGTTTTTGTTGTGTTTAGTTGTGCCCTCCTCGTGTGACCGGAATGGATTTCAATTTGGTGCAAGGACGCATCTTTTTTAAAGGACAGCAACGTAAGCACTAATCGAAGTATCGTAAATAGAAGGTGATAACCATGAGTAACCAACTCATCAAATTTTTCAACTTAACTGGGTTCACCTGGTTTGTTCCTTTTGTAAAAATAGCGGCAGGCGAAAACCCGGCACAACAAATCCGGCAATTGTTTTTGATAATGGGCGTACCCATTATTGCCATCCTGTTTTTTTTGGGGTTCTGGAGTTTTTCAGCAGCCAAGGTTAACACCAGCCTGGGTACCATACCTGGCCCAAGCGCCGTTTGGGACGAAGCGATGGGGCTATTAGATGAACATCGTGCCGAAAAAATCAAGAAAGCTGAGTTTTATGTACTCCAGGAAGCACGTATCGAAAAGGAAAAAGCGGAAAACCCAGATGCTGAAGTCAAAATCCGCCCCTACAACGGCAGCGCTACCTATATAGATAAAATCTGGACTAGTTTGTACACCGTGTTTACAGGCTTTGTATTAGCTTCGCTGGTAGCTGTGCCGCTTGGTCTTTTGTGTGGTATGAGTCCTGTTATCAATACGGCCATCAATCCGCTAATCCAGATATTTAAACCTGTCTCACCCCTCGCATGGTTGCCAATCATCACGCTCGTCGTGAGTGCGGCTTATGTCACTAACGACGAAAGTTGGTTTGAAAAATCGTTTCTTACCTCGGCGATTACCGTAACTTTATGCTCACTCTGGCCAACCCTTATCAATACGGCGGTTGGTGTCTCGTCCATTGATAAAGATTTGGTCAATGTTGGCAAAGTGCTACGCCTAAATTGGAGTACGCAAATCACCAAAATTATCATCCCATCCGCCATGCCTTACATATTTACCGGTATGCGTTTGTCACTGGGCGTGGGCTGGATGGTATTGATTGCTGCTGAAATGCTGGCTCAAAATCCTGGTTTGGGTAAATTCGTCTGGGATGAGTTCCAAAACGGCAGCTCAAATTCACTGGGTCGTATCATGGTAGCTGTGTTCACAATCGGCATCATCGGTTTTATTCTCGACCGTATCATGCAAACGCTGCAAAAAATATTTTCTTTTGGCAGAGAACTGTAACCAGGGGGCAATAATGAGCTTAGCCATTAACACAACTGAACCACCAGGAATCAACAAGTCCTCCACCGTTATCGCTTTCACAGGTAGCAACCCAAAAGCGCTTACGATGAACCAAACTGACACGTTGGCAGAGGTGCCTTTGCTGGAATTGAAAAACGTCTGTAAATCTTTTGGCGAAGGCAATAACAAAGCCCTGGTGCTGGACAATATTAACCTGCGTATCAAAAAAGGTGAATTCATCGCGATTGTGGGTTTTTCAGGTAGTGGAAAAACCACGCTGATTTCCGCCATTGCCGGCTTGATACAGGTTGATAGCGGTGAGATATTAAAGCAAAACAAGGCCATCAATGCGCCAGGCCCTGATCGCGGCGTGGTGTTCCAAAACTATTCTTTAATGCCTTGGCTAACGGTATTCGAAAACGTTGCACTAGCAGTTGATGAAATCTTTAAGGACTGGACTGCCACCCAACGCAAAGCTCATACCGAAAAATACGTGAAAATGGTTAATCTTGGTTCGGCAATGAACAAGAAACCCGCTGAATTATCAGGCGGAATGCGGCAACGGGTGAATGTTGCCAGAGCGCTGGCCGCTAACCCGGATATTTTACTTTTGGACGAGCCACTTAGTGCCTTAGATGCTTTAACTCGCGGAATGTTACAAGACGAAATTCTGCAAATTTGGGAACAGGAAAAGAAAACTGTCATATTAATAACCAACGATGTCGATGAAGCCATCTACATGGCGGATAGAGTGATTCCGCTTAATCCTGGCCCTAATGCCACACTTGGCCCAGATTTTATCGTAGATATCGAACGACCAAGGAACAGGACAGAATTAAACCATAACGAAGCTTTCAAAAAATGTCGTGCCGACATCACGCAATATTTGATGGCTATCGGCATGGAAAAAAACCTTACCGAAGGACAAAGCCAAACAGTCCTGCCTAATGTGCGACCCAATACCAGCAATGACTGGGCGTTGGATCGCTCTGCCCTGAAACCGGCTAAAGAAGATACCGGACGGCCTAATTACCGTTACCTGGAGTTCTCCCAAATCGCCAAAACCTATCCCACACCCGATGGCAACAGCACCGTAAAAGTGGTCGATGGCTTTGACCTGAGAGTAAAAAAAGGCGAATTCATTTCCATAATCGGCCATTCCGGCTGTGGCAAGTCAACCGTATTGTCCATGGCGGCTGGATTAAATTCGATTTCAGACGGTGCTATTTTCCTGGACAACCGCGAGGTAGATGGTGCAGGGCCAGACCGTGGCGTGGTGTTCCAAGCACCCAGCTTGTTTCCCTGGCTGACGGCGTTCGACAACGTCATGTTAGGGGTTGATAAGGTTTACCCTCACGCCACCCAAGCGGAACGGGAAGACATTGTCGAGTACTACCTGACCCGCGTTGGCTTGGGTGATTCACTGCGAAAAAAAGCTGGTGCGATGTCGAATGGGATGCGGCAACGGGTGGGGATTGCCCGTGCCTTCGCCTTATCGCCCAAGCTATTATTATTGGACGAACCGTTCGGGATGCTGGATTCGCTCACCCGTTGGGAATTGCAGGAAGTGCTTATGGAGGTATGGGAGCGTACCCATGTGACCGCGCTCATCGTGACCCATGATGTCGATGAGGCGATCTTGTTAGCGGATCGTGTCATCATGATGACCAACGGCCCACATGCCAAGATCGGCAAAATTGAGAATATCAACTTGCCTAGGCCACGCTCACGCAAAGCCTTATTGAGCCATCCTGATTATTACAAGTACCGGGAAAGCATTTTGCGGTTTTTGTCTGATTGTGAGCATACGCATTAATCGTCTTAAAAAATTAAATATCAAACTACTAAATGGCTTAACAGCCAAGGGGAATCTTCATGCCTGCGTTACGAAAAAAAATCCTTGCAACTTCATTATTGTCGTTCGCGTTTGCCAACCATCCGGCATCCGCAGTCGGTGTTACCCAGTCTGTCGAGGATGCGCTTAATTTTTACCATTATGGCAATAAGGGCGCAATCAAACTGGACTTAAATTACCGCTGGGAAAATGTTAACGAAGACAACAAGCGGGATATTGTTACGGGCCTGCCTTCAGCCAATCAGCCACAGACCGCTAACGGCAATACCTTACGGTTACGTGCGGGTTTGTTGTCCCCAGTCTTTTACGGTATCCAAGGCTATGCGGAATTTGAAGGCAACCTTGCCATGCAGGAAGATTTCAATAGCTTACGCAATGATAAGAAGGAATTTTCAGTGATCGCCGACCCGGAAAAAGCCGAGCTTAACCAATTGTGGGTCAGCTATGCCGGGATTCCCGATACGGTCATCAAGGGCGGTCGGCAACGGATAAAGCTGGATGACGACCGTTATATCGGCAACGTCGGCTGGCGACAAATGGAACATACCTTCGACTCGGTGCTTGTCACCCATACTAGCCAACAGTTATTCGGGCTGGTCGTTAATGCCGGTTATATAGGCAACGTGCAGACCATCACTTCGACCACCGAAAACATCAATGCACCCATCGTCAATGTGAATTACAAGGTTGGTGATTATGGCAATATTATCGGCTATGGCTACTGGCTGGATTACACCGAAAAAGAAAACTATGAAAAATCAAGCGCCACTTACGGTGTGCGTTTCACCAATTTTCAAAAACCCGGTGACACGCTTAAACTGAGCGATAACTTTGGTGTGGTTTACACTGCCGAATACGCTTATCAGGAAGATTACGGTCATGGGAAAGCTGATTATGCAGCCGATAGGTTCAACCTGATGGGGGGCTTAACAGCTTTTAATGTCACCGTTCAAGGCGCGATGGAACAACTCAACGGCTACGGTAAGGATAAGACGTTCGATACGCCACTAGGAACTAACCATGCTTTCCAAGGTTGGGCGGACTTATTTTTGAATACGCCTGCCAATGGTATCCGCGACGTATTCGGCACGGCGCATGTATTGCTTGACCGGGGCAATCTTGTCTTGACTGGTGTATTCCACGATTTCAGCGATGATACGGGCAATATCCATTATGGCGATGAATGGAATTTTCAGGCTTTATGGAAATTCGGTAAACATTATTCAATGTTAGCGAAATATGCCAACTACAATGCCGATAAGTTTGGCACCGATACCCAAAAAATATGGTTGCAAGGCAACATCAGTTTTTAGCATTTGCCTTATACATTTTCATAAGGAAATCTCTAAAAATTCAAAAAACTCCTTCTCCCTTTGGGAGAAGGTTGGGATGAGGGAATTTAAAATCAACCAGTTAAATCCTCAGCCTAGCCCTCTCCCAGAGGGAGAGGGGGGTTATTAGAGACTTCCATATAAGTGCTTGGGGAGCCTGAAGCCGCCTATTGAATTAGGAAAAGGTAATATTGGCGGGTTCTTGAAAATTATAGGTTGAGAGACAATTTGCAAAATAGTGTTGGCTAAGTTGAGCTAATCGCGCCTATGGTTGACGATTATTTTGCATAGGCTAAGCCTTCCCTATTGATGCCCCTTAGAAAACGCCAAAAAACTTGGCAACACAATTAGCACCAACGGTATTTGCACCATCAATCCAGACACAATAGCTATTGCCAACGGTTGTAGCATTTCTGAACCCGCACCGATACCCATTGCCAATGGCATTAATGCAAAAATTGCCGCCAACGTGGTCATAAAGATGGGACGCATCCGGTTGTTGCCAGCTAAAATCAGGCGCTGAAAACCGTTCACCGTATCAGGCAAATTTTCGTATTCAGAATAATAAAATATCGCGACCTCTGTCACGATTCCGATGACCATCGTCATGCCCATCATAGCGGTAATATTCAATTCGGTACTGGTTAACCATAGGCCAATAAACACCGCGGCTATGGCTAACAAGGTCGTTAGCATCATCGCCAACGCCACTTGAAACTGTTCATAAAGATAAAGCAACAAGACGAAAACCAGTGCGACGGCAGCAATGAAAACTGACAATAAGCCTTTAAAAGCGATCTGTTGTTGTTCATATAAACCACCCAACACATAATAAACCTCGCTCGGCAACATGCCCGGTTGATCTAGAGTTTTAACAATGTCAGCAACAGTAGAGCCCATGTCCCGGCCACTGATCCGCGCAGTCACCGCAACCATGCGTTTCAAGTTATCACGGCTGATTTGCGCTTGTCCCGTTTCGGCAGAGATTTCGGCGATGCGTTTTAGCGGTATTAAATGGCGGTCAGCAGCGCGAATGCGTAACTTTTCCAGCGCCTTAGTATTGGCGCGGTCGCTTTCAGGTATCCAAACACGAACATCAATCATTTTAACGGCTTCCTGGATTTGAGTAGGGATTGTGCCATTCAAATAATTATTTAACGCCAACTTAACTTCGTCCACCGTCAAGCCTTCCAGAGCGGCTTTATCGCGCAATACCCGAATATTCAAAGCATCACCTGCGGGAACCACGCCATTATTGATATCGACAACACCTTCTATTGTTTCCAATTCGTGGGCAATCTTTTCTGCCAGCTTCGCTAAAACTGCACCATCATCGGAATACAGTTTGATTTCTATAGGCTCCGGCACTGCGGTTAAATCACCGATCATATCTTCCATAAGCTTCGCCATTTCTATGTCCAATCCTGGCACTTTAATAAGCACCTGTTTTCGAACCGACACCATGACTTCATCAAGCCCCCTGCGCGGCAATGGCTTTAAACGTATAAAAAAATCACCTTCATTGGCCTCGGTAATATGTCCGCCTAAGCTTAATCCAGTGCGGCGTGAATAGGTTTCTACTTCGGGCGTGCTTTGTAAAATGGTTTCAACCTGCCGCAGCAAACGGTCAGTTTCTGAAACTGACGTGCCAGGCGAGGCACGGTAATCAAGAATAAATCCGCCTTCATCCATCGCCGGCATAAAACCGGAACCGATGTTTTGACTAGCCAAAAAACCGCCTAGCAATAAGGGCAATAAGGCGGCAGCTAGGAGCAGCGGACGGTATAATATTCGCTGCATAAAATCTTCATAATGACGATGAAACCAGCGCGTTAAAGCGCCTTGCCCTATTTGCTCCGTGTCCTTTTGATCGAGTGAATATGCAGCCAATAACGGTACAGCCCACCAAGCCACTAGAAAAGAAATCGCTAAAGCGGTAGCCATCGTCAGTGACAAGGCCTTAAAAAAACTGCCGCTTACTCCCGTCAAAAATGCCAAGGGGGCAAAGATGATAATGGTTGATGCTGAAGACCCTGCCAACGGTTTACTGAACTCGTTTGCTGCCAGGTGGATACGCTCCAGATAAGTGCCAGTTGCGTCGTGCATTCGGCGGATGATGTGTTCAATCATCACAATCGCATCGTCAATAATCAACGCCACTGCCGCGGCCATGCCGCCTAATGTCATAATGTTAAAACTTAAGCCCAAGACATAAAGCACAAATACGGTACCAGACAATGCCAGAGGTACGGTGACCGCTGCAATTAGAGTCACTTTGGTATTTCGTAAAAATACAAAAAGAGTTAGGATCGCCAACGATAAACCTATTAATAAGGCCTCCTTTACATTCGACGCAGATGCCACGATTAGATCGCTTTGGTCATACCATTTGGCGATTTTAATCCCTGCGGGTAATTTTTTTTGCAGGCGTTCTAACTGGTCTTGCGTGGCCTGTGCAATATCCACCGTACTGCTGCCCGGTTGCTGAATAATCTGAAACAACACAGCATCCTTACCATCTGCGGTAACACGCTGCCATTGCGGTACAGTTGCTTTTGCGACTTGCGCGACATCTTCCAGAAACACCAGGCCATTTTGCCCACTACGCAAAATGGTTTTTTCGATTTGCTCCTGGCTGGATAACTGGGTATTCGCCAGCATGAGATAGAGCTTATAGTCTTGCTCCAAGCGCCCAACGGCCTGAATGACATTGGCTGATGATAAGGCTTTCGCAATATCATCCAAACTTAAGCCAAACGAATTGAGCTTCGCTTGGTTGACGATGACTTGATATTCCGCCACCGCCCCGCCCAATACTTCGACAGTGGCAACCCCTGGAATCGACGACAACACCGGCCTGATTTGATATTGAGCGACATCCCTCAGTATAACCTGCGATTGTTTATCCGAAGTTAAACTGTAGCCCAGCACCGGAAACACGGTTGGTTCCATGCGCCGGACGGTAAAAGCCAGCGCTGTAGGTAAGGAGGAGCGGATTTGATTCAGCGCCGACTCCACTTGCAGCATGGCGGAGACCATATCCAGCCCCCAAACAAAGTTAATGGAAATATCCGCGCTGCCGCGACTGGTATTGGAGCGCACACTTATCACCCCAGGCACTGACCTCACCGCTTCTTCAACGGGCAAGGTAGCTTCAATCACCATGCGTTCCGCAGGTCGGTCACCGGCATCTAAATTGATGACGACCCTAGGGAAAATAACGTCAGGAAACAGACTGACCGGCGTGTTGAAAATACTAAAACAACCAGCAATGGCAAATAAGGCCAATGCAAACAAAATCGAGCGGCGGTGACGATAAGCCCATGTTGTCATTACGGCTTTGCCTCATGTTCAACCGCTACCGCCATCCCGTCTTCAAGCTCATAATTGCCCAACACGACGATGTCATCATTCTCCGTTAAATCATCGGCAATAATCTCAAATTGTTGGTCGTTTTCTAAACCGACTTGCACCTTATGTTTAACCGCGTGTCCATTTTTGATGGTAAATAAACTGTATGCCTTAGCTTCGGGCAAGACCGCTAGTCTAGGGGCGACTAAGGCATTAATTGATTTAACAATAATCTGTGCTTCAACAAAATCATTGATTAACAAAGTTTGGTTCGATTCAGGTCTCACAAACACGTTCAGCAATCGGGTTGTAGGATCAATTTGATGGGCGATGGTTTCTATGCGTCCCGTAACAGCCTGTGCGGCCGGTTTATTGACGGGCGTAATCAATACCTGCTGATTGATTTGCAAGTGCTCAAAATCTTCAGGTTCAACACCTAAGCGCACGACCCATTGGTTTTGGTCTACTAATTGTAACAATGGACTGCCGGGAGGAAGGATTTGCCCTTGGTGAACGCTGACTAAATGGATAATCCCCGCTTGCTCGGCTTTAATTTGCAAGTTTCGATTGATTCCCCTCCCTGTCAAATTATCAAGCATGACCTTGGCTTGTTCTGCGCGTAATTGCACTGCGACCCCTTCTTGTTCGGTTGCCAAGTTAAGGCGTATGCGTTCTTTCAGCAATTTTTGCTCTTGTACCGCAGCGTTCAACTCTTTACGCGCTTGTTCCATTTGTAAAGCCGCATCATCACCAGGCTTGAGCGTTAGCAATACGTCACCCAGTTGAACGAGTTGCCCTTCATTAACCAAAACTTTTTGGATAAGGCTGGTAAACGGTACTGTGATGGATTGCAATTTGTCCGGCCAAGGTAACACCGTGCCATAAGCAGTTAAGGTTTCGCTGATCCCTGATTTTTGCAGCTTTATGGTTCGAACCTGGGCAATGGGTTCTGGTGTGGTTTCCGGTTTTTCTTCTGAAGTATCCGGTGTGCAGCCGATAAGGCTAAGCGAACATAACACACTGACGACGATGGTTTTTAAGATAAATCTCATAATGTTCCTTGAGAAAATGGATAAATGTCGAAGGTCTCGAAGTCTTGTGCTTCTTTCTTTGCGACCTTCGTGGTAGAGCCTATATGATTCAACTTTTCGCCTTGTACCTTTAAGTCGTGCTTAAGGAATCTCTGATTAAGTCCTTCGACAAGCTCAGGACGAACGGTAAGGTGTTGATTCCGTTTGTGGTGGGCCCTTCGGCTACGCTCAGGAGAGCCTTGTCGAACCATAAATGGAATCAACTTGTTCAGAGATTCCTTAAATCTGATAAATCCCTGTCGCTATCTCCAAAGCGATACGCGCTTCGACTAGCTGGAGTTGTAATGACAGCAGTTCTATTTTTTTATCCGTCCAATTATTCCAGGCCGTGTAATAATTCAACACATTGACCTGCCTATCTTTGACCGCCAGCTTATAGGCGCTTACCAGGTTTTCCAGATCGGGTATCGCATGATTAATCGATTGAATTTGCTTATTTAAGGCGGTAATAGTCACCAACAGTTCGGAAATATCCGCGTTCGATTGAAACACCCGGTTGGTGTACTCATCAAACAATTGCTGCCGCGTCGCTTCCGCAAGGGCAATCTTCCCCTGATTCTGGTCAAATATGGGCAAGGTCACCGCCACGCCAGCGCCTACGGTGTAATAATCACTGTTATTCTTGGTCTGCGTAAACCCAATGCTAATGCTTGGAAATTGTTGCAACACCGCAATACGGACTTGCTCGTCCTGGTTTTTATAAGCCTGTTGCAATGCCATTAAGTCCAGTCGTCGGTTAGTCAAATCATGCGTTAGTTTGTCGTAGGCCGGCGCTACCCATTCGTAAGTTAACGCTATGTTTTGCTGTAACTTGATTGCTTCGTCTGGTTTAAGCCCTAAAGCCCTGTTTAGGCGTTGTTGTTGTTGTTGATTTTTTTGCTGCATGAGCGCTTGCAAGCGGACATCGATAACATTTTTAGCGCTGACAGCCGCGACGCGATCCAGCTCCGTAACCAACTTTTTATCCGCGGCCTCTTGTATCCGCGCCCGATTGCTTTCAAGACGCTGCAACATTTCTTTCAACAATTGTTGCTGTTTAGTGTAAGCCACCAGTTTGTAAACAGCCATTTTTGCCGCCAGCGCTATTTGCCATTCTTGCCAAGCGATTTGTAAGTCAACGGCTTGTTGTTCCGCTGCTGCCGCCGTTATTTTATTTGCTTGCGTGATGATCGAAGTGGCTTCCCAAGCCAGTCCTACACCATAACCAGTGACTTTACCCTGATCCAGCCCACCACTTAAGGCGGCAAAGTTATAGGATAAAATCGGGTTAGGCAGTAATCCCGCCTGTAGTAACTGCGCGTTGGCGATGCCATGACGATCCCTGGCCGCCCGTAACCCAGGATTACGTAACACCGCCAACACGCCTGCTTCATCCGGCGACAAGCCATCCTGAATATTAAACGCAATGGGCTTTAGCAAAGGGTGCTTGATTTGAGCCGCTTGAATACTAAGTTGCTCTGGGGTTGGCGTTTCGAGTTGTTGTTGAACAGCCAGTTCAGTGAGTGCTTTTGGTTTGTATTGGGTACAAGCGCTGGAGATGCAAGACGTGGCTATTAGCAGCAATTTGATTAGTTTATGCATCATAACAGCTATTATGTTTATCAATCAGAATCTCAATGGTTTATTGGCATCACAATGCCCGTAGTGTTGAGCTTAAAAAGCTTTTGCAATGATACTACTTACGCGCATGTGTGATAGTAGCATGAGATTTCTTACAATTCATGTATTTAACGGAACCGAAAACATCCGCCGAAATGAATTGTTAAGCTGTCGTCTCTTTGGGTATAGGCTTTTCTGCAATGATGGTATACGCGACAAACGCGACAAGCAGAATGGCGAGAATGGCAGATGACCTAATCGTGCCAAACCCCAAGCCACCTTTTGCTAGTGGCTTTGTGAGCAAGTCACCAAATGTCGCCCCGAATGGACGTGTCAGCACAAAAGCAAACCAGAACAACATGACCCGGTTCAGTCGCGTAGTGTAGTAAGCAATGGCGATAAGCCCAATGATTCCGCCAATGATGAGTGCGCCGCCAAGAAACCCCAAGCCAGAATCATCGGCTAAAAAGTCGCCCAAAGCCGTACCCAATGTGTTTGAGAATAATATCGCCACCCAATAGAACAGCTCTGCGTTGGTAGTTTGGATATTGCTAACGGAAAGTGACTTTTCGCTGATACGCCAAACAGCCAGGACTATTGCTAAGCAGGTTGCCAAAATCAATGAACCTTTTGCGTAGCCCAAGCCTAGTGTTCGATCCATAAAATCCGACATCGTTGTGCCAGCCGTACTGGTGGTAAGGATTACCGTCCAGTACAGCATGGGGTGAAATTTGTTCGACATCAGTTGCGCGGCAACTGAAACCAAGAATAACCCGATCAAAATAACGGAACTCAGGCCGTAGCCAACGTTCATGGTCATCGAAAGCAGATCACCTGCCGTTTCACCCAATGTGGTCGCACAGATCTTAATGATCCAGAAGGTGAGCGTGATTTGTGCGACTTTATTCATGGCTTCTCGTATTCAATGCCGTAGCTAAAAAGTTATTACGCTGGCTCGTAGTTTTATACACATTTCAATAGCTAGCTGAAACTGACAACTCAAACGAAATTTTTACGACGCGCCGCGAGCGGGTGATCCGAATAAGGTTCGTGTTCGTCTAAACCTACTAGCGTACATGTACCACCACTATGAGCATAGTCGTTGCTGAAGTCATGGATAAACTCCATCACTGTGTGGTCAATCAATTCCGCTTCAGACAAATCAAAAAAGATCGTTTTATGCTCTGGTAAATTAGCGGCTAGGCTTTTTAAACCCATGAAATTTGAAAACACTGCCGCACCACTGATTGCTACATGATAAGTATCTGCGTCAGTTTGCTTGACGTGGTAAGCCATCGTAAAAAGATTGCTTAACTTCACGCCACGGGCAATATGTATCAAGAGTTTCACAACAATTCCTATCAATACCCCAACCAACAGGTCGGTTGCCAAAATACCAACGATAGTCACCATAAACAAAACAAAATTATCTAATCCGATAGCCATTGTTTTAGCAAATTCTTTAGGTGAAGCTAAACGGAAACCGGTAAATACGAGCAATGCAGCAAGTGAAGCCAGTGGAATTTCGTGTATCAACGTTGGGAATAAAGCAACAAACACCAGCAAGAATGCACCGTGGAAAAAGTTAGCCCAGCCTGTCTTGGCACCGTTGTTTACATTCGCAGAACTACGGACGATTTCGGCAATCATCGGCAAACCGCCGATCATCCCAGAAATCATGTTGCCGATGCCGACGGCAGTTAAATCACGGTTTAGATTGGAACTGCGTTTGTAAGAATCCAACTTATCGACCGCCGATGCACTGAGTAAGCTTTCCAAGCTACCGACCAACCAGATAGCAATCACTGCTTCCCAAAATTCCAAGTCAGCAATTTTGCCAAAATCAGGCAGTGTAAATCCCGCCAAAAAATGTTCCGGTACCGAAACCAGGAATGCAGGGCCAATCGAAAACTCGTGGTGTGGCAAAAACTTTGTATCTGGCAAGAACATATAGTTATGGATATGATCCAGATCAAAATACCGCTCTAACGCCAAACCCATCAGTACGACCAACAAAGGCGCGGGAATCATTTTTAAGGTAGGATTTTTAATCAGCGACCAGATAATCAACAAAGCCAAGCCCGTTAGCCCGATAAAGGCAATTTCTGGGTTGAGTTCCATGATTGAATGTGGAATTTCTGCGATGACTCCTAGCAAAGTTTTAGCGGCTGGCTTCACGCCTAACAGGGTATGAATCTGTTTAGCCATAATAATGATGCCAATCGCTGCCAACATGCCATGGACAACGGATGATGGAAAAAATGCGCTGAGTTTTCCGGCTTTAAAAACACCTAATAAGGTTTGTAAAACGCTGGCTATAACGATTGCCGCCAAGGTATAGCGGTAGCCCGCCATCGCATCGCCTTGCCCTAAATCAGTCACAGCATCAACGATCACTACAATGAGGCCAGCCGCCGGGCCGTTAATCGTGACATAAGAACCGCTAATTCTTGAAACGACTAAGCCTCCGATAATGGCTGCAATAATGCCACCCATGGGAGGAAAACCGGATGCCATTGCAATTCCAAGACATAAAGGTAAGGCAATAAGAAACACCAAAAAACCGGACAGTAAATCACTGCGCCAGTTTTCGATAAGGCCGGGTATACCGGTTTTCGGTAAAGCTAAATTAATTGGGTTGGACATATTTACTCCTAAGAAACTTCAGTTTTCTATTATGACGATATGTAGAAAGCAATCTGTGTGCCAATCTATAAATAACATTGTCATCGCCTTATTTCCCTAGCAAGGAGTCGCTCTTCAGCCCTATTCGATTAAAGGTTCAACCTAAAAATGGTTTAAATGAACCTAAATAATTGGTGTATTTAAACCAATGCCCCGGTGGGAGATAAAAATTTTCGCTTCATATCAAATTAAATGCTTCTTGCAATGCACATGGCCTAACTTTTTGTGCCAACTCTTCTTGCCCATAAATCAAAGCGTAACGCCACAAATATCCTTTTTTAAACTCAAGAAAGGCTAGTAAAAACAAATATGGCATGACTAATGCTTAATTAACTTTAGAGAATTTAGTGTTTTCATTAATTTTTAGGTTTGGGTGACTCGCTAAACATAGCCACTCTGACCACAATACCGAGGTTAAAAGATAACGATATGCTTAATGAAATAGAGATAACCGTCCCATTGGTTAGTCATGGCTCTGCAATGCAAGCTAAGACTGTGTTTGATTTGGATAAGGCCATAGACCATATCGCACACTGGTTACCTGCCCAAGGCCCTATTAAAGATTTCATCCATCACAACACCTTACATGCTGTGCAGCATTTGCCTTTTCATGAAGGCGTGGCGTTGGCAGGAAAAATGTTCGGAGCGCGTAGCTACTTGCCGATGGCGCATTATCAAAAAATGTACCGTCAGGGGCGCATCAAGGATTTCGCGATAGGCTGGGCTTTAGGACGCACAGGATATTCAGGAAAACAACTGGAAACCATCAAGCAAACCTTGTTTGAGCAGGACAATCTCAGTCATTACTCCCCTGTTTCCCTCGCTAACCATGGTATACGCAATGCTTGGTTAATCCAGCTTGAGCTGGAACTCAACGTATTGGTGCATCCCATCTTGTTTCGTTTACTGGGCAATTTTTTGGATCAGGGTATCAGCCGTTGGACACTACCCAAAGAGGGAGAATGCTTTTGGGATTGCGTGATGCGGCTTGCCCAAAATAGCTTATTACCGCTCTATCCATTGCAAGAACCCATTGTCCGTGAACTATTAAGCAAAGAATCTGACCACGTTATCCAAATTTGCCTGGAAAAAATCGTAGGCGATAGTGAGCTTTATGAACAATACCTGTTGGAAATGTTATTGGCGCATCCAGGTTGGGCGGGTATGGTGCGGATTGTTGAGGAGAATCCTCGCTCCCTGCTTGATCCCCGCAAGATTTCCTTGAAGGAGCTGATAGCCGTGGAGCTGGTTTGTGAACTTGCGTTTCTGCATAAGAAAAAGGGTGTTGGTTTTTTAAGCGTTGCCAGCATTTCTTTGCCTAAAGGAACAACTTTGCTCAAGGATGGGCTGCCTAAACCAGAAGTACCTTTATATCTAAAGGTCTGGCATGAAGCGATGGAGTGGTCGTTGCACACCGAATTGCTGGCTGCCCTAAAGCCTCAAGGAATCACCACACCAAGTGCCAAAGTTAGGCCTTACGTGCAAGCATTCTTTTGTATTGATGATCGGGAATGTTCGTTACGGCGTTATCTGGAACAAATTGACTCCGGCATTGAAACCTTTGGGGCGGCTGGATTTTTTGGCATCGATTTTCTTTATCAAGGCTTGGACGATGCGTATCCAGTCGCGCAATGTCCGGTGATTATCACGCCCAAGCATTTGATTAGAGAAGTTGGGCAAGAAGCTAAACCAGAAGGTGAATCTAAAGCGGATGCCATTTCCCATTTGCATTTCAAATCGCATTCGGTATTACGGGGTTGGTTGTATACCCAAACCTTGGGGCTAGGTTACGCTGCACGAATGGCATGGGATGTGTTTCGTCCTGGTTCAAAATTGCCTAAGCTCAAGATGCTAAGCGAAGTCGATTCCCATACCCAGCTCCATTTGCTTAGGGAAAATGATACGCCAACAGAAGACGGGTATCTTTTAGGATTTTCTTATTCGGAAATGGCGGATAAAGTCGGCGGACTGCTGACCAATATTGGCTTGACCAATCATTTTTCGCCCTTGGTCGTCATCGTCGCGCATGGCTCCAGCAGTGTCAACAATCCGCACTTTGCTGCGTATGACTGCGGCGCTTGTTCCGGCAAGCCGGGTGCGCCTAACGCACGCGCATTCGCGTGGATGGCGAATAATGAAGAGGTGAGAAAAATCCTGTACGGACGTGGCATTGATATTCCTGGCGGAACTCGCTTTGTCGCCGCCCTGCACAATACCAGCCGCGATGAAATAACGTATTTCGATAATCACTTACTGGAACAAAATCCAGCAGAAGGCTTGTCCGATTTCCAAAAGACCATGGAAACTGCTTTACAACGTAATGCACACGAACGTTGCCGCTGGTTTGAATTAGCACCAAAGTCTAACAGCGTTAACAAAGCGCATGACCATGTGACAGCAAGGGCTACATCCATATTCGAGCCACGTCCCGAGTATAACCATTCCAATAACCTGTACTGCATTGTCGGCAGAAGAAAACTGACCAGCGATTTGTTTATGGACAGACGCGCTTTTCTACATTCTTACGATCCAGATAAAGATGCCGCTGGTAATATCATGGTAAGAATCCTGTCTGCAATTATCCCCGTGTGTGGCGGCATTAACCTTGAATACCTGTTCTCATGTATAGACAATTCTGTTTACGGAGCAGGTACTAAACTGCCGCACAATGTAATCGGTTTGTTGGGTGTCGCTAACGGTGTCGAAGGCGATTTGCGTACTGGCTTACCGCAACAAATGATTGAAGTGCATGAACCTGCAAGGTTGCTGATCGTCGCCGAACAAACCTGCGCCATTCTGGATAAGGCTTTGGCAAATATCGGAGACCTTAAAGAATGGCTAGATAACGACTGGGTGCGTTTGGTGTCCTGCCACCCCATAACCAAGGAACAGTTTTTGTACAACGATGGCCTGTGGGAATCTATCAATCTGCCCGCTGACCTTAAGACTCCAACCGCAGTCCGATCAGAAGACATTTTCGTCGGTCAAACGGAGACTATTCCTGTCCATCAACTTATTAGGAGCCACTCATGAATGGATTAATGTTAGCCAGCTTGCTGCTGCCTTTGCTGGGCTTTTTGTTGATTTTCTTGTCCCCCAATAAGGAAAAGAAAATAGCGGCGATCAGCTTCTGGTGCAGCCATGCAATGGGCGTTGCGATTGTTTCCCTGGTTGTTTTGTGGGTAAAAAATGATTTTCCCAACCACGAATTTGAATGGTTTACGCTGTATGCTGCCGATGACTACAAGTTCCCCATCTTGCTCTACTTTGATCGGATTAGTGCTGTTTACCTTGGCTGTGTCTGGGCGATATTTTCCATCATCGTCAAGTATTGCCTTGTGTATTTACACCGTGAAAGCGGTTACAAACGGTTTTTCCTGACGATTTTCAGTTTCGTGTTCGGCTTGAATCTGGTAATTTTATCGGGTTCGATAGACATCCTGTTTGCCGGTTGGGAAATTGTCGGCATGTCTTCGTTCCTGTTGATTGCCTTCTACCGGCATCGCGTCCAACCTGTACGTAATTCGCTAAGGGCTTATACCGTGTACCGATTTTGCGATATTGGCTTGCTATTGGGTTCTTGGATGAGTCATCTGTTATTCCACGAAAGCCAGCATTTCAGCCAATTGGCCAACCTGTTTAATCATGCTTCATTTCCACCTGCAGGTTACGGTTCGCTGTTATTGCTATCGACTTTGATTATTATTGGGGCATCAGGCAAATCGGCGCAATTCCCTTTTTGCTTTTGGTTGCCTAGGGCGATGGAAGGACCAACGCCGTCCAGTGCCATCTTTTACGGGGCGTTGTCGGTGCATTTGGGCGTGTTTTTATTGTTAAGGACCGACCCGATTTGGTCTTACCATTATTTGACCCGGTTTCTCGTATTCATGATCGGTTTGCTCACCGTGGTTATCGCCAGTGTGTCGGAAAAAACGCAGTCAAATATTAAGGGCCAAATCGCTTATGCTTCGATTACCCAAGTAGGCTTTATGTTTATCGAACTTTCTTTGGGTCTAGATACCTTAGTGCTTGTGCATTTTCTGGGTAACGCATTCTTGCGCTGCTATCAACTCCTGGTTTCCCCGTCCATTGTCGCCCATTTACTGAGGCTGGAAGGTTCCGCTGATACGGATTTCTATATCAATAGTAAAGCTAAATTTTCTTTTTTACCTGTGTCAATACGGAACACCTTACCGGAAGTCTTGCAGAACACACTATATGTTTTCTCCTTACAGGAAGGCAATCTGGAACTTGTGATACGCGCTTTGGTGTGGGAGCCTTTAAAACGAATGGGTGTAGCAATAAACAACACCAATCCTTGGGTAAAAGCACTGTTTGGGTTGGCTGGCGCCATGCTAATCCTGTTTGCCTTTGAAGGTGTTGGCGTTGACAGAAAGTATTTGTCTATCCCAATAGCTGTCGGCATGGTATTCGCCTCACTCAGTGCATTCGGACAACAAAACAAACCTGTTAGTGTTTGGAATGCAATCACTTTAAGCTCCATTCTGGCGGGAATCGCAGTACTCTTTATAAATCCCTTAGCTAAACTGGATGTCGCAATATTTTTAAGCGGCATCATCCCCGCCTGGTTATTGGGGATAATCGTTTTGCATAAGTTGCTCAAAAATCAAGATCCTTCGGAGTCGCTATTCACCTATCAGGCAATGGCGGAAACTCAGCCCAGGTTATCATTGTTATTATTTATAAGTTTCCTTTGTTTGGTTGGCTTCCCGATTTCTCCGGCATTTTTGGGTGAAGATCTGTTACTTTCGCATGCTACTAGTCATGATCCGTGGTTTGCCTTGCCTATCACCATTGCTTTCATCATCAATGGTATTGCCGGTGCCCGTGTATTTCAACGGTTGTGCATGGGTAGGCCTACTGAGATATGCACAGAACATAGAATTATCACTAATGAAATCAAACAATCGTTTAAAGAAACACAGCCTCACACTATCCAGGGAAGGAACTAGCCTATTTCAAATAGGAAACAGTGTACGAACTATCAACCTATAAATAAGACAATAAATATGATTAAGAAAAAAATGAAAGCATTGGCGATGGCAGCGGCTACTATGTGTTCTGTCAGCATGTTAACACCTGCTTTAGCGGTGGACGCTTTAGTGGCCAACGACGATATAACTCAGGATGCAGGCAGTTGGGCACAAATGGTTGGTGAAGGAAGCTTAGGCTTTATTAATTCAAAGCTATCAAAAGGCCGAGTTTGGATAGAGGGACAAGCCCGCATTAATGACAACTGGGATCATTTCTATCAGGGCATGGTGCGTACTGCGGTGGGTTATTCGCTCAGTGACCGAGCTACAATTTGGGCGGGTTATACCTGGTTACCGACACAAAATCTGGGTAAGCATTATGTTAACCAGCAAGATGTCTGGCCGGCGTTCCGCTATGTTTTGCCAACTGACATCGGAACTTTTAGTTTTAGGACGATGATCGAAAGCAACTTCATCCAAGGCAGCGATGTGCGTTTTCGTCCACGCCAGATGATTCGCTTCATGCACCCGATGGAGTTCGAGCCGCGCCTAAGTTTGATTGCTTGGGATGAGTTTTTCATACGCGTTAATTCCACCAAAGTCGGTGGCCAGTCAGGTGTCGACCAAAACCGTGCATTTGCTGGCCTTGGCTGGACTTTCAATAAAAACTTTCGGGCTGAAGCAGGGTATATGAATCAGTATCTGGACGATGCAACACACACGAATAACACCATGCGCCATTTAATTATGGGTTCGGTGTTTATCAACTTTTAACCTGTCCTGTCACTGGATAACGTGGCAGCATTTGACTTTTCTGATTGCCAAAGCTGATATTCCGATTTTTAGCAGGAATTGACCTAATCTATAGATTCGGTCTTGTGAAGTTTGAATTATTTCTGAATTAAAGCCATGCGCATCAATATATTCAATTAGCTTGACTTAAAACTTTAAAAGGCCGGAGCAATAACGAATTATAGGTCAAAAATTTTCCTGATTAGCAAGATGCTTCAGCCAAACGCTGGGTAGCCCCTTCTCCCTTCGGGAGAAGGTTGGGATGAGGGGATCTAAAAAGCAAAAAGCCTTATTGAACCCCTCACCCTAGCCCTCTCCCCGTGGGAGAGGGGATCAGTTCTTTTTAGCTGAAGCATCTTGCTAATCAGAAAACTTTTTGTGGTTTAGCGGCTCAACTTCCCCGCCCAAGCCCAAGGGATATTCTCCAAACCGCTTAATATGGTGCTTTCGGAATGAACCTAAGCCATTAGCAAAGCCGTTATTTAATCAAAATTATAATTCACTACTAGCTAAACGATAACCAATACCGGTTTCGGTCAGCAAATAGCGCGGTTTAGTTGAGTCTGCTTCTAGTTTTTGGCGCAGTTGTCCCATATAAATCCGCACATAATGGTCGTGTTCCACATAGGCTGCCCCCCACACATTTAACAGTAATTGTCGGTGCGTCATCACCTTACCCGCATGACAGACTAACGCATTCAAAAGCCGGTATTCGATGGGTGTTAAGTGGATTTCCCGCTCGCCGATAAAAACCTGACGGCGGGATAAATCAACCCGTAAATCGCCTTCGCAAAATTCAGTTTCCGTACTGCCGGGTTTAACTTGATTGATGTGGCGAATGGCTACCCGAATCCTGGCCAATAATTCGCCTATGCTGAATGGTTTGGTCAGATAATCGTCCGCCCCGGCATCCAATGCGGTTATCTTGTCTTGTTCCTGACTTCTTGCCGATAAGACGATAATAGGCACACTCGACCATTCCCGTACTTTGTTGATGACTGTAATTCCATCCATACGTGGTAAGCCCAGATCGAGAATGACTAGATCAGGCTTTCGGGTGGATACTTCAACCAAACCTTGTTCGCCCGTATTAGCTTCGAATAAAACAAACCCACTTGCACTTAAGCTCGTCCGTAAAAAACGGCAGATTTGGGGGTCATCTTCGATAACCACGATGATTGATTTTATGCTATCCATCTTGATGGGCTTCTGCTTCCAGTTCTGGCAGCGTCTCATCCATCGGCAAGACAAAATAAAACTCTGCACCGCCTTCAGGGCGATTATTTGCCCCAATCAGGCCACCGTGGGCAATCACTATCGCCTTGCAGATCGACAAACCCAAGCCCACTCCGCTTTGGGAGCTTTCCCTGTCTAAGCGATAAAATTTGTCGAACAACTTTTCTTCTTCCCCAACTGGGATGCCCTGACCTCGGTCGGCAACGGTCACTTTTAAGGTATGCACTGACCGTTCCGCTGAAATATCAATGGGGCTTCCAGATGGTGTGTATTTACAGGCATTTTCCAATAAATTTATCAGCACTTGTTCCATCAAAACGGCATCGAGACGTACTAAACATAAACCTTCAGGAAGCTTGGTATTCACTATCCGGCTTTCAAGCTTCTTATGTAGTCGAGCTAAAGCGCCGCCGATAATTTCATCTAAAGGATACCATTGCCGATTAAGTTGTGCTTTCCCAGCATCCAGACGCGCCATGTCCAGGATGTTGTTGGTCAAATTCGACATCCGCAGTGCTTCATCGTAAATCGTAAGCCCTAATTCTTGCCGATCCGCTTGCAAAAGCTGGGTATCTTTATCTACTAGCGTACTGGCTGCGCCTACAATGGATGCCAATGGTGTCCGTAAGTCATGCGAAATCGCACTAAGCAAAGAATTACGCAATGATTCCGATTCAATACGTATTTGGGATTGCTGTGCATCTTCAGAGAGACGCACACGTTCAATCGTTTGCACAATTTGATTGATGAAGGTATCCAGCAACCGTCGCTGCTCGGGCAGAAACACCCGTCGTAAATTGGCAGCACGTAAAGCCAGCACGCCAATTACGCCCCGATAGCCAGTCATCGGGAAATACACAGCATTAGCACCCGGTAACGTATCTGTACCCTGGCCTGCAATTTGTCCATGATCGAAAACCCATTGGGCAACTCCAAGATCGCAACCCCGTAAAGATTCCGATAATGGCGACTCTAATGGATAAATGACGCGACCACCCTCAGATGGCAACAACAACACATTGGTGCCTCCGAATTCAGCCTGAATATGCCGTACAGCAATTTTTGCCGCGTCAGTCAATGTGCGGCTGACAGCCAGCTCTTCGCTTAAGGCATATAAAACTTTGGCGCGCCTTTCCCGATGTGCGGCAACTTTGGTTTGCGCCCGCATATTGCTCGTCAGGTGGCTGATAACCACACCAACCAGCAGCATAATCACAAAGGTAACCAAATATTGGGCATCCGCAACTGAGAACGTATGGATAGGGTCTACAAAGAAAAAATCAAATGCCAGGACGCTTAAAAAAGAAGTCAGAATGGATGCTTCACGGCCAAAACGGGCAGCCACAAAAACCACACCCAGCAAATAAACCATCACAATATTCGCGAGTTCAAATCGCCCGGTCATCAACCAGCTAATCAGGCTACAGCACGTGGTCGTACCTATTGCCCATCCCAGCCCTAACCATCGTTTTTTAGACCTATCCCCAGTAGGATAATAAAAGCGCGTCGATTTAGTTTTAGTTCCATTTTTTAGTGAAGCTAATTCATCACTTTTAAAACCCGCTGGACTGCCCAATAAATAAATGTTGATATTATGCGCCTCAGAAATCAGCACATCGACCATTGAACCTAATAACCACCGCTTCCAACCCCTCCGGCTCGGTTTGCCCAACACAATTTTGGTGACATTGCGATTCTTAGCAAAATTCAATATTTCTTCGCTAATAACCAGCCCAGATAGCGTCGCCGTCTCTGCGCCCAAGGTTTCGGCAAAACGTAATACGCGCAGCACTTCATCGCGTTGTTCGGGAGTTAAACGCTGAAGTTTTGGGGTTTCGACATAAGCGACGATACATTGTGCATGCAGGCTTGCTGCCAAGCGTTTACCTGCGCGTACCAACCGTTCAGCAATCGCGTTAGGGCCGATACAAATCAAGATGCATTCACCGATCTGCCATATATCCCGGATGGCATTATCATCCCGGTAATCCAGCATTTGGGCATCAACCCGGTCAGCGGTAAGCCGTAGCGATAATTCCCGCAATGCAATCAGGTTGCCTTTGCGAAAGAAGTTTTGCATTGCCCGTTCGGCTTGCTGGGGTATGTAAACTTTGCCTTCTTTCAGGCGAATCAATAAGTCGTCGGGCGGCAAATCGATTAACTCAATTTCATCGGCAAGTTCAAAAACCGTATCGGGGACTGTTTCCGTTACCTGTACCCCAGTAACCTGGTTGATGTCGTCATTCAGGCTTTCCAAATGTTGAACGTTTAGGGTGCTATAAACATCAATACCCGCCTTCAAGAGTTCGTCAATATCCTGCCAGCGTTTCGGGTGACGGCAACCTAACGCATTACTGTGGGCTAACTCATCGATTAAAATTAAAGTCGGATTGCGTTTTAGTGCGCCATCCAAATCAAACTCACGTTGCACAGTCCCTCGATGTTGCACCAACTTAGGCGGCAAGACATCTAATCCTTGTAAGACGGCAATGGTTTCTTGGCGATTATGGGTTTCGACCAGCCCCACAACTACATCCATGCCTTTTAGCCGTTTGTCATGGGCGGCTAAAAGCATGGCGTAGGTTTTACCGACACCTGCGGCTGCCCCGAAAAATATTTTTAATCGGCCACGTTTGCTCTGTTGTTCCTCACGTTCCACACGGGCGAGTAATACATCAGGATTTGGGCGTTCGCTACTCATGATGTTTGATTCGTCGATCTTATGTGCATAATTTGCATTTAGGTAACCAATTTTAAGGGCGATTTCGGCATCCTCTACCTAGTCGCGTTGAAACTGTTTATCAGTAAATGTTTATTTCCCCTTTTTCAAACGGGGAAGCGAATAATTACCCTGGGCTTGAACTGTAGCCTGGAGCGTAGTGAGAATTTCCTGGCATTGTGAAGAAATCAACCTTTTCTTGCCCAGGGATAGTTCTGTTGACTTGATATTGGTATTCAGACGAGAAAGCCTTAAGACTTCGTTAGTCAGGTTCATGAACCGACCGTATGCTGTCTGTGCGTTTTTCAGGTCTGAATTATCCCTTAATGCAGCAATACCGCTCAGAGTATTAAGGGCTTTTTTAGCTGATCCGTCATAAGATTTGATGCTTTGTTCAATTTTATCCATCTGTTTGTCATCCGCCTCTTCAATATGGGGTTTGTGGAGGGCAAATATTTTAAAGCTGGCTGTGAGTGCTTCATGCGCAGGCATGACAGCCTCACTGCATTGATTATTCTTATTGTCCCGCTGGATTATTCGGTTCAAGCTCTCTTCAAATCGTACAATTTCTTGGGCGCATTGTGTTGAGGATATTTTTTGGGCCTTGAGATTGGTGTTTTGGATTGCTAGGTTCAGGATCGTTTCGTCTAATTTTCTATATTGCGACCAGCAAATATTGAATTCATTAACCATTTCTGTCTCTTTTGGGTGCTTGCCTTGCTGGATGATGGATTCGAGTTCCTTTCGTTTTTTTTCCAAGCTTTCGGCAGCTTGGCGAGCTTGAGTGGCAAATGCTTCTGATTCCTCGTCGGAAATAGCCAAGACAGCGTTTTTTCAGCCGCATTAGCTTCGAGTAGATTAATCCGCATCTTAGAGACTAAGTCGCTCTTAATAGACTGGGTCTCGAATGGATTGTAACCCGCCTTATAGAGGATGCCATACAGTGTGAAAGCGCCCAAAACAGTAAGTGTTATTAGCCCGGGCAAGATTGCGAAAAATCTTTTCTTAGTTTTTGGTTCCATAATTTAGCCTACTAACTTAGTTTAAGCTCGATTTCGTTTAATCCTTTAGACAGAAAATCAATCCAAGAAATATTCACCAAAAATCCATGTCACATCCTGGTCGGCCTAGTGAGCAGCAACCAAAGCCAGATTTAATTTCAGGACATTAACTCGCGGCTCTCCTAGCAACCCCCATAGCCGTCCCTCAATATGCGACTTCATCAATTGCCGAAGTTTTTCCGGGTCAATTTTACGCGCTTTGGCGATACGGTTGACTTGATACTCGGCCGCAGCAGGGCTAATGTGCGGATCAAGGCCACTGGCTGAAGCGGCGATCAGGTCAACCGGAACAGGTGTTTTATTTTCAGGATCGACGACCTGCAAAGTCGCAATACGGGATTTGACTGAGTCTACTAAGGTTGGATTGGACGGCCCTTGGTTAGAACCACTCGAAGCGCCTGCATTATAAGGGCTAGGCGAAGTCGCAGAAGGGCGTCCCCAAAAATAATCGGGTCGGGAGAAGGGTTGCCCGATAAGTTCAGACCCAGCAATATGCGCCTTGTTGACGATTAAACTGCCGTTGGCCTGATTCGAAAATAGCATTTGTGCGCCAAAGGTCACTAACAGCGGATAGGCAATACCGGTTAAGAACGTAAAAAACACGAGCATAAGTAATGCAGGTTTGAGTTGTTGAGTCATGATACTTTCCTCCGTTAAAGCACTAAGGCTGTCAAGCCGAGATCGATTAACTTGATCCCGATGAAAGGCACAATCACACCGCCGCCGCCGTAGATGAGTAAATTATTGCGAAGTAAGACTTCAGCGCTTTGCGGGCGATACGCGACACCTTTTAATGCTAAAGGGATTAACGCAACGATGATCAGGGCGTTAAAAATGACGGCGGCAAGGATAGCATTGTCCGGACTACTAAGACCCATTATATTAAGCGCCCCCAATTCAGGATAAGTACTCGCAAAAGCGGCAGGGACAATCGCAAAATATTTCGCCAAATCGTTCGCTAAACTGAAAGTCGTTAACGCACCGCGCGTCATCAGCATTTGCTTGCCGGTTTCGACGATTTCGATCAGTTTTGTTGGATTTGAGTCTAAATCGACCATATTGCCGGCTTCCTTAGCAGCTTGCGTACCTGAGTTCATCGCCACCGCCACATCAGCCTGGGCTAGTGCAGGCGCATCGTTGGTGCCATCTCCGGTCATTGCGACCAAGCGGCCTTCCGCCTGTTGCTCGCGGATGAGCTTAAGTTTGGCTTCCGGAGTTGCCTCCGCCAGAAAATCATCGACCCCGGCTTCCGCTGCAATGGCGGCTGCGGTCAAACGGTTGTCACCGGTTATCATGATGGTTTTAATGCCCATACGTCGTAGCTCAACAAAACGTTCCTTGATGCCGCCTTTTACGGTATCTTTGAGTTCAATTACACCTAATACACGACCACCTTCAGCCACTAATAACGGTGTGCTACCCCTACGTGCCACGTTATCAGCCAGATTTTTTGCTTCATCCGGAAACTTTCCCTGTTGCGATTCAACATACGCGCGAATAGCATCCGCTGCACCTTTACGGATTTGACGGTCGCCGATGTTAACGCCACTCATTCGGGTTTGCGCGCTGAACGCGACAAAGGTAGCGCCTAATTCTTGGATATTGCGTTCCCGTAGCGCGAATTTTTGTTTGGCTAAAATGATAATACTGCGGCCTTCCGGCGTTTCGTCAGCTAAGGTGGCTAACTGGGCTGAGTCTGCCAGTTCTTTTTCGCTGATGCCGCCAAGGGGATAAAAGCCAGAGGCTTGACGATTACCTAAGGTAATTGTGCCCGTTTTGTCGAGCAACAACACATCCACATCCCCTGCCGCTTCAATGGCTCTCCCCGAGGTGGCAATCACGTTTTTTTGCATCATCCGACCAATACCGGCGACACCAATCGCAGACAACAAACCGCCTATCGTGGTCGGTATCAAACAAACCAATAGCGCGACCAGCACGGTAATCGAAACGGGCGTGCCTGATTTTGCAATGCCCACACTGTAAATCGAATAAGGCAATAAGGTCACTGTGGTTAGCAAAAAAATTAAGGTCAACGCCACCAGTAATATTGTCAAGGCAATTTCGTTAGGCGTTTTTTGCCGTGAGGCACTTTCCACCATCGATATCATCCGGTCGAGAAACGCTTCACCTGGGTTAACGGTTACGCGCACCACCAGCCAATCGGACAATACCCGTGTCCCTCCCGTGACGGAACTAAAGTCTCCGCCGGATTCGCGGATGACCGGCGCACTTTCCCCGGTAATAGCGCTTTCATCGACCGATGCAGCTCCTTCGATGACTTCACCGTCCGCAGGCACAAAATCGCCTGCTTCGATTAAAACAATATCATCCCGTCTCAATGACGTACTGACCACTTTAGCGTAGTTGTTGCCGTAACGTGGTTCATCCAGTTTCTTTGCCATGAGTTCCCGTTTTGCACCGCGCAGCGATGCCGCCTGGGCTTTGCTGCGTCCTTCGGCAATGCTTTCGGCAAAATTGGCAAATAAGACGGTAAACCAAAGCCAAAAGGTTATCGCAAACATGAATCCGAGTTGTTGATTATCGCCTCGGAAAAGACTTTCCAGGCATAAGCCCGTGGTCAAAATACTGCCAATATAAACCACAAACATCACCGGATTTTTCCATTGCTGTTGCGGCGCTAATTTACGCAACGTATCGAATAGTGCTTCAATCAGAAGCACTTTTGTAATAAACGGATGTGTATGATGTAGGGTCGTCATCTGGTAACTCCTTTTAATAGATAGGCTTAGTGCAGATTTATAAGCTGTAAATGTTCGACAATCGGCCCTAACGCCAATGCTGGCACAAAGGTTAACGCGCCGACCAATAAAATGGTTGCAATCAACAGCAGCACAAATAGAGGGGTATGGGTAGGCAGGGTGCCAACTGTGATCGGTACTGACTTTTTGGCAGCCAATGATCCTGCGATCGCCAACACAGGGATAATGATCCCGTAACGACCAAACAACATGATGATACCTAGGACAATATTGTAAAAAGGTGTGTTGGCGCTTAAGCCTGCAAAGGCGCTGCCGTTATTACCCGCCGCTGAAGAAAAAGCGTATAGGATTTCACTAAAGCCGTGCGCGCCGGGATTGGCAATCCCTGCTTTGCCCGCATCCGTTAGCACCGCCAAAGCAGTACCCATCAAGATAAAGAATGCCGGAATTAAAATAACGATAGCCGCCATTTTGATCTCGAAAGCTTCAATTTTTTTACCCAGATATTCCGGCGTACGGCCAATCATCAACCCGGCAACAAAGACGGCAATGATAGCGAAAACCAACATGCCATAGAGACCGGAACCGACACCACCGAAAATCACTTCACCTAACTGGATCAGGCACATCGGCACCATACCACTCAGTGGCATAAACGAATCATGCATGGCATTGACAGAACCATTTGACGCGGCGGTCGTTGCCGTTGCCCAAAGCACTGAATTGACTATACCAAAGCGGGTTTCCTTGCCTTCCATGTTACCACCTGATTGCGTTAGGCTGGGCGATTGATCGACACCTAACGCCGTCAACAGCGGATTGCCTGCTTGCTCGTAGTGGAGCGTTACCAGTAATGCGCCGAGCAAAACTAAGGTCATGGTGGTTAAAATCGCCCAGCCTTGTCGTGTGTCATTTATCATTGTTCCAAAGCTGTGACACAAGGCGGCGGGGATTAATAAAATCGCCAACAACTCGAGGAAATTCGACAACGGCGTTGGGTTTTCAAAAGGATGCGCGGAGTTGGTATTAAAAAAACCACCGCCATTCGTACCCAATTGCTTGATAGCGACCTGGGATGCCGCCGGGCCTACGGCAATTATTTGGGTATTGGCCTGTTCCGGTTGCGGGTTGGCTTGAACCTGCTCAACTAAGGGAATCTGGACATAAGGTTTGAAAGTTTGCACCACGCCTTGGCTTACCAGGAAGAATGAAAAGATCAGCGATAAAGGCAAGAGTATGTACAAAAGCCCACGGGTCAAGTCCACCCAAAAATTACCGATAGTCGCTGTATTTTTTCGCTGAAATCCACGGATCATCGCTACCAATACGGCCATACCGGTTGCTGCGGACACAAAATTCTGCACCGTTAGCCCCAGCATTTGCGTCAAGTAACTCATCGTCACTTCGCCCGAATATCCCTGCCAATTG
>NZ_JBEBKJ010000039.1:0-33869 GCF_040079455.1 Methyloglobulus sp.
CCGACAGAACGGTTTTTCCGAAGCCTTAAACACGAACAGCTGACACTGAAAAGTTTAGGACTAAAGTATCAGCCAAACTAAGTGTTATTGATGTGTGGCTTTTTACAACGACAAACGGTCTCATTCAAACACGGTTATCAATCCCCGCTGCAATACGAACGGGATTTTTATAGAAAGGCTGTCTAAAAAAGTGTCCGGTTTTTGTTGACCATAACAAAACCAAATGCCATGACCGAATATCACGGCATTGTTTGGTTGATGCGTTCCCATTTTGAATCACTCAATACCGTTCTTGCCATTGTGCTTCGTGTGAAAAAATAACAAATAATACAATAACTTTAGCTTATTTCTTAAAGTAATTGAGAGCGTGCCTTACTTAAAACCCTAATCATCCTCATCTTCATAAATCTCGCCAGTCTTATCCCTTTTGTCGTCCGCCACGTCAGATTCATCTGTATCAGAAACCTTATCGAGAACCAGCTCAGTCACGCTGGGATAATTGATTTTGCCTGATGCCAGAACGGGGATGCTATCCACAATAAAAACTTTCTTGGGAAGGCTGATGGCGGCAACGCCTGGAGATGCGGCAGCAAGGGTTTTTGCCGTGGCATCTTTCTGAGTGGTAAGCAGGATCACCAGTTCGCCTTTTCTGGCATCGGGTATGCTGGTTGCGGCGTGGTGTGCGTTCGGCCATGCTTTGGTGGCGAGTTGTTCCACGGCGGTTAAGGACACCATTTCGCCGCTGACTTTGGCGAAGCGTTTACTGCGCCCTCGGATGCTGATGTAACCCTCTTCATCCACATGGACTATATCACCGGTGTTATACCAGCCTTTGCCGTAGATAGATTCAGGTGGTACGAGTTTGCCGGGCTTGTCACTCAGTAGATAACCCAGCATGATGTTAGGGCCTTTGACGTGGAGCTGACCAGCTTCTTCAATACCTGGGATGGGTTCCAGCTTATGCTCCATACTTGGCATAAAGCGGCCAACCGTGCCAGCTTTATAGTAAATGTTTGTATTCACAGAGGTAATGGGTGCGGTTTCAGTAGCGCCGTAACCCTCAAGAATGCGAACGCCAAACTTGTCCATCCACGTTTCACGGGTGCTTTCTTGCAGCTTTTCCGCACCCGCGACAACATAACGCATCTTGTGAAAATCGTAAGGATGGGCTTTTTTGGCATAAGCCGCCAAAAATGTATTGGTGCCGAACATGACAGTTGCCTTGAGTTCATAAGCCATTTCAGGAATAACGCTGTAATGCAAGGGCGTAGGGTAAAAGAACACCTTCATGCCGCGCAGGATGGGCAACATGGAGCCTGCGGTAAAACCAAAAGAATGGAACATAGGTAGGAAATTAAGTACCACATCCTGGGGAATGAAATCGGTACGTGTTTCTAACTGCCTAAGATTGGCTAAAATATTAGCATGGGAAAGCACCACACCCTTCGGTGTGCCTTCTGAACCGGAGGTAAACAGTACCACGGCAGGGTTATCAGGATTATGTGTGATTTTACGATACCAGTAATCAGCGGTTTTGCTTTGCCACAACGCTTTTAATTTGTCTTGTGTGGTAATGGATTGGGCAAGATCCTCCAGATAAACCAGTTGTACTTGATTACGTAAGGCGGCTGCTTCAGCAGATAATTTGCCTTTTTCGATAAATTGCCGCGACGTTAATACCGTTTTTACTTCGGCGATACGGCAAGCGGATAGCATGGCAACTGAACCGGTTGAATAATTCAGCATCGCAGGGACACGCCCCTGTGACTGCAATGCGAGAATGGTCACCAGTGTTTTTGTAGAGTTGGGCAAAAATACGCCAACATTTTCACTTTCACGGGTCAATTTTGCCAAGGCATTGCCCAAGACTAGCGTTCGGGTAATCAGGGTATCGTAGTTTAAGACTTTACGTTCTAGGTCTTCAGCAATGACGTGCTGACCGCCGTGAATCGTTCGCGCATCTAATAAACCCTGAAATATGGTTTGCCTGAATACGCTGGTAGAAAACATCATTTCGCTCATGATGTCGGCTAGCAGGTGGCCGCTAAACTTACGTCGTGCTTTGCCACGCAGGTGTTCGGGGGTTGATACGCGGGTTGGTGGCAGAATATGGATGGTTATTTTAGGAAATAAGCGTAAGCGGAAGACCTTGTGCATCCTTGAAAAATGGGTATATTGTCCGCCCGAAATACGGATAGGCAGTATAGTGGCCTGTGATTTGTCTGCGACCATGCCCGTGCCATCGTAGACTTTCATTAAGCCACCAGTAACCGTGATACGGCCTTCAGGAAACATCACAGTGCGGGTATCGTTACGCAAATGGTGGATTAAATCCTTTAGGGACATAGGATGGGTAGGGTTCATCGGAAAAATCTGCGACAACCCCAGGAACGGCTGTAACCACCAACGCTGCGAAATATGCGTATTTATCGCAAACGTGATGTCATCCGGCAGAAAAACCCATAACAATAACGGATCGAGAAAAGACGTGTGATTGGCAATAACCAACACCCGTTTTCCGGCCTTTTCATAATTTTCTATACCCGTAATCTCAATCCGGTAAATCAAGGTCAGGATTGCCCCCACTACTTTGCGTAACACTTTTTTCAGCATAATTACCTCCTGACATTATCTTAGCAGACGTTAAAAAATCTGGGCTGACAAATGTTTCCAGTTTTTTGGGTTAGAGCTGCCCGTCTGGGAAGTGGCAAGGCGTGTTTAAAGCGACACTAAGGTAATGCCAAGGTTAAGACCTTGCTGAATTGTAGTTTGTTGGGTAAGGCAACAGCAGCGAATCGAAATTTCTGATCAGGCTTTGGATTTGGGTGGGGCAGGTTTTGATCCGGTCTACGGCGCAAGGCCTATGAAACGTGCAATACAGCAACAACTGGAAAACCCGTTGGCGCAGGAAATCCTAGCAGGCGATGTCATCAAGGTGGCTGTTGAAAATGATGCGCTGAAGTTTGTTAAAAGCTAAGACGGAATTAATCCTGGGCAGGGCATATTAGGCTCTGTCCAAGGTTAAGCGGCAACCTCAACATATTCAACAACACTTATTGGTTGTGGCACGGGCAAGCCATCCTCAATCAATCCTTCGATATGAAATTGGATTGCTTCACGTATTTCGGATTCGGTTTCCTCGAGTGTAAAGCCTGTGGCAACCCAGCCCGGTAAGTCCGGCACATAAGCAGAATAGTTATTTTCTGTTTTTTCTACAACGATTGCATAGCGCATGGGTTAATCCTTGTATTTGCGAGTCTGATTATGATATAAATTACAGAGTAGACAATTTCAAAACATCAGAATAACTAATTGAAAAATAATAAATTTACATTCATTGATTTATTTGCTGGAATCGGCGGATTTCATCAAGCAGCCGCCTCAAATGGAGGTGAGTGCCTGTTTGCCAGTGAAATAGATAATGCTGCAAAAAAAGCTTATGAAGCAAATTATGGCATAAAGCCTTTTGGAGATATTACAAAAATTGACATGGAATTAATACCTAAACATGATCTTTTGTGCGCAGGATTTCCATGCCAACCATTCAGTATTATTGTTAATAGACAAGGTTTTGACGATATCAGAGGTACGTTGTTTTTTGAGATAGTTAACATTCTCAACAACAAAAAACCGCCAATGATTGTTCTCGAAAATGTAAAGCAATTGGTGACACATGACAACAAAAGGACAATTACTAAAATTATCAGCACTTTAAAAATGTGGGTTACAAAACAGGAGGGAAAGTTTTGAAGGGGCTTGATTGTCTATATCCAACAAAATGCGCCTATTAACCACCAGAGAAAAGCTGATTATAACAGGGCTTTTTGTGTCGAAATTTGATGTAAAGGGTTTACAGGCATTGGGTTTCAATGGGTTTTCTGAGGCATTCAATGCCATTGCTCTAAGCTTGAATTCAAATCCTGCCTCAATTAAGAACTATCGCGATGAATTTGATCCATATTTCCCAAACCCTCGGCAAGGCTGGCATAAACGACCCTTACGTGAATACTGCAAAAAGATCATGGATGAATACCGTGACTGGGATATTGATTCATTTGCTGCGTATCTAAAAACTGAAATCTCTGCTATCGGTGAAATCGAAATCATCGAGGAGAGCGCAAATCCGTCCGAAGACAATACATTTGCAAAACGCTTGATTACAGGGCAAGCAGCAGAAAAATATTTTGAAACGGTGTATAGCAAATTGCCTGAATTCCAGGGTTTCAACTTGGTAAATACAACGGGTTTAGGTTGTGGCTTCGACTATCAAATGCTTAAAGAGGGTCATCCTTTTCAAGCTGTTGAAGTTAAAGGGATGACGGCATCGACGGGCGCAATAACGCTGACCTGTAAAGAATATAAGGTCGCCCAATTTCTTGAAAATCGTTATTATTTGTTTGTGGTACGAAACTTCAACGAAAAGCCATACCACACCGTATTCCAAAATCCGCTAAAATCAAAACTTATTTTTGAGCGTCGTGAATCTGCCATAATTCAAATATCGTGGGCTACAAACATACAAAGGTTAATTTTGTGAATAGATCTTATGAATATCAAGAGCTACTAACTAAAATACATGGAGCTTTAGCTCTTCTCGACCCAAAAGGGACAAATGATACGGTGACACAAGCGATGTCGATCGTTTATGAAGGTTTTAGACGCCATGAAGCTAATTTTCAGTTTTCAGCCGATGATTTGTTGGTAGCATCAGCTCTTGAATTAGAGGAGCGTCAATATCGCCCTTGATTAATTTGATTACTTAAGGACAGCCATTCTGGTAAGAAATGTAAACACACTTGAATTTACATTATTCGAGGAAGAACCCCATCGGTTTAATGCGAGTGAGTATAGGTGGGAAATTAATAAACGAGGAAATTTTGAAGGTTTTGATAAGACCAATAACCAGCATAAATTTACCTGGCAACCACATGGCTCACAGTTCACCATAAAATATAAAGTCCCCGCTTCAGCGATACGTTTTCAAATCAGAAGACCGCCTGTTTTAGATTTTGAGGAAACAATGGAGCAAATCGGTTTTAACAGTGACTGGATTGTCATAAAAAGCTAATTCATTATTATGGATACATTTTCTAAAAAAGCTGTAAGTCCGATAACAGTATCTACAAGATACTTAAGCTTAATCATTACTTTTTTCAAACAAATGATAACTCACTTCCCCCGCCGTTTTACTTTTTAGCAACTGCCAATTATCGGGCAACCCATTAAGAAATTTCATTTTACTTCCTGCTTCAACATAAATCTTCGCATGTTGGCTTAACCAGCCTTTATCTTCCAGCCATTGGCAAGTCTGCGTTGCTAAGTTCATGGCAAAAGGTGGATCGAGGAAGACGATGTCGAAAAGTTCAGCATCGCCTGAAAGATAGCGGAACACATCGCTTTGGACAATTTTGACCTGCGTGGCTGACAGCTTGACGGCGGTTTCTTTTAAGGCACGGCAGGCTTCGGGGTTGTTTTCCACTTGGACGACTGATTTTGCACCGCGTGAGGCGGCTTCAAACCCTAATGCGCCGCTACCGGCATATAAATCCAGGCAGCAGCTACCGGGAATGTCGTATTGCAGCCAGTTGAACAGGGTTTCCCGAACTCTGGCGGGGGTCGGCCTGAGTCCGGGCGCATCATAAAAGTCGATCTGGCGGCTGCGCCACTCGCCGCCGATTATCCTGAGCTTATTTTGCAACTGCAGTGGCTGAGTTGCCGACAGTAACGGTTTGCAATAGCTCCGTATTCACGCGGCGTTTGAAGGCATCGGTAATTGAAGCGATAGTAGTTTCTTCTACTTTTTGTCTGAATGTGTCCAGATAATCCAGGGGCAAATCATAAAAGCCGATCATGGCGACATAGGTGGCGAGTTTCTTGTTGGTGTCAAAACGCATGGGGAAGCCGCCGATGATATTCTTTTTGGCGGCATCCAGTTCTGCTTGTGTTGGGCCTTTGTTGATAAAGTCCTTCAATGTCGCATTAAGGACTTCAACCGCTTGTTTGGTTTGGTCGTTACGGGTTTGTAGGCTGACCGTGAAAGGCCCCGGTTTTAACATGGGCGCAAAGGAACTGGAGGCACTGTAAGCCAAGCCGCGTTTTCCCCGCACTTCACTAAACAGCTTGGATACTAAGCCGCTTCCGCCCAGAATGTGATTGCCCACGTATAGATTGTAGTAATCAGGGTCTTTTCGGTAGCTGCCAGGAAGGCCAACCAGAACATGTGTTTGAGTGGAAGGAAACTCAATATGCTGTTCGCTGGCCTGTGTGGGCATTGCTACATCGGGTAGCGGTTCTGGTTTTTGTCCAGTGGGCAAGCCAGCTAGGAGCTTTTCAGCCGTTTGTTCTGCTTGTTGTTTGGATAAATTACCGACGATAACGACGATGGCATTGCTAGTCACATAATATTTTTTGTAGAACTGGGCGAGATCAGATTCCTTAAGATTTTTGACCGTTGCCATCACGCCAGAATCGGGGTGTGCATAGGGATGAGTGCCGTATAGTTTGTCAGAAAAAGCTAAGTTGGCGACTTCGGCGGGAGATTCTTCCCGTTGTTTGATAGCGGAAAGAGTGCGGTTTTTTTCCCGTAAAAAATCGGCTTTTTTAAACAAGGGCTTAGTCAGGATGACATGCATGGTCTCCAATGCTTTATCGAATAAAGCGGGTTCTGTAAGCGTACGTAAGGAAAGGGAAGCCGTATCGCTGGAAACACCCGTACCAAAATTGGCACCAACACTTTCAAAACGCAGGGCAATCTGGTCAGCGTTCCACTGCCCCGCTCCAGTATCCAGAAGACCTGACGTTAAAGCAGCAAGGCCGAATTGTTGTCCATCCCGTGCGCTTCCAGCATCGAAAACAACTTGTATATCGGCCATCGGTAACGCATCAGCTTGGACGAAGTAAACGCGGCTGCCTTGTGATGTTTGCCAATGCTCAATTTTTGCGGTGGCAAAGCTAGCTTGACTAACAATAAGTAATATAAAACCGATTAATTTAAAATTCATTATGCCCCTCCTTTTTTGGCGGTAGTCGTCTTATTGATGGCTTGCGGCTCCAGATAAGCGATATTCAGATGATCTTCTATCAGATATTTAATAGCGACTTCTTGCACTTGTGCGGCAGTAACTTGATTGACTTTAGCGACATATTCATCGGCTTTTTGCCAGCCTAAGCCCACGGTTTCCAGCATACCAAGCTGCATGGCTTGATAAAAATTAGAATCCCGCTCATAAACAGCACTGGCTAACACTTGCGCTTTAATGCGTTGCAGTTCTTCATCGCTTACCAGATTCTTTTGCAGTTTGGTGACTTCGGCTTTTAAGGCGGTTTCCATTTGCACTAAGGTCTTACCTTCTGCAGGCGTGGCTTCCAGTTCAAACAAATCCGGCAATCGTGAGGTCAACCCATAACCTGCACCTGCGGCAACGGCTATCTGCTTGCCGCGTACCAAACCTGAACTAAGGCGAGCGCTGCTGCCACCGTCGAGTACACCAGCCAATACTTCCAGGGCATAGGCTTCCCATTCCTGTTCAGCCGATTTTAATACAGGGACTTTATAACCCATAACGATGGAAGGCAGTTTCGCCGGGACTTTCACCGTCATCCTACGTAAACCGAGTTGCTCGATTTCGTTTTGTGGTTTAAGTGGCTTGATATCGCTGGTCTTGAGTGGAGCAAAATATTTTTCCGACAGCGCAAAAACATCCTCAGCCTTGACATCACCGACAACTACTAAGGTGGCATTGTTTGGTGCGTACCAGCGTTGATACCATTCCTGCAAGTCGGGAACGGTATAGTTGGCAATATCGGTAGGCCAGCCGATGACGGGGTGCTTATAAGGGCTGTTGCTATAAGCCATCGCATTGAAATGTTCCTGCATTTTGCCCTGGGGATTATCCTCAGTTCGCATACGCCGTTCTTCGGTGACGACCTGGAGTTCTTTTTTCAATTCTTCCGGCAACAGATGCAAGTTACGCATCCGGTCGGCTTCCAGCTCCATGCTGACTTCCAGCTTATCGGCTGCCATTGTTTGGAAATAGGCGGTATAGTCTTGACCTGTAAAGGCATTTTCATCGCCGCCATTTTCGGCAATGATTCTGGAGAATTCACCAGCAGGATGTTTGTCTGTACCTTTGAACATCATGTGTTCCAGCATGTGCGAGATGCCAGTGATACCGCCTGGCTCATAGCTTGAGCCGACTTTATACCAGACTTGAGATACCACAACGGGTGAGCGGTGGTCTTCTTTGACCAGTACTTTCAAACCGTTAGCCAAGACGTGTTCAGCGACCTTGGGTTCGGCAATAGCTGACAATATTGGCAAACATAACATTGCCGCACAAAGTAATCTTGCGTTCATAACTCCCTCGTTGTTGTTAATGTTAGCGCTTCGGACTGTTTGAATAATCATAGGTTCACTGTATTCTATACGATAACCTAGTTGTTATGCAGGAACAGCATGAAGAACTTCCATGATTTTGACATCTATAAATACGAAGTTAATTGTGAGATTAAAGAAATAACATTAAATTTAAGCGAACATCATGGAGAAAGAACCGGAGTTGTAATATTTAAAAACGTATTAGGACACCACTTTGAACACACTCTGGTAGGAAATATAGTTTTAGAATTTGAGGAATATGATGCTAGTTTATTCTATAAAACTTTCTCAAATGAAATTGAAAAATATCAAAATTACGGTCTTTCATTGGCATCAAAGAACTCAGAGGAATTTGTTTCTGAATCAGAACAGAAAAAACTCAAGTTAATAGTTATTTCATCATCTTACGGTATGTCTGGTTGGGTAATTTGTAGTGAGGTAACCATAATTGCATAGCAAATCAATCAAACTCACACATTCCGTGAGCTGGACATTTTTAGCTACATTTTTGCGATTTTGATGTTCAATGTATATACAAACACAACTTAAAATTTGCTCTCCACACCTCAATGCTAGGACTTAATTAATAATGGTAACCCAAGCCGCTGTTGCCCCCTCATCCTGGAAAAGCTACCTAGAGCTATGTAAACCTAACGTTGTAGCGGAAATGTTGTTTACGGCTGTCGTAGGAATGTTGCTGGCTGTGCCTGGGATGCCGCCTTTGGATAAGGTTGTATATGGCATCATCGGGATCGGGTTGGCGGCCTCATCGGCGGCAGCTATCAACCACCTTATCGACCAAAAAATTGATGGGGTACTCAATCCACATCGGCCTTTACCGCAGCATTATCTGAAATCATCGGATGTCATCGCTTTTGCTGTCATATTGGGTATTGCGTCCATGTTGGTGTTGATAGTTAAGGTCAATATGCTAACCGCCATTCTCACTTTTGTGTCCTTATTCGGTTATGCCATTATCTATACGCTTTGGCTTAAACGCGCCACGCCGCAGAATATTGTCATCGGTGGCGCGTTTGGGGCAACGCCGCCGTTGCTGGGTTGGTGTGCGATTACGGGTCAAGTGCATCCTTATGCGTTGCTACTCGTGTTAATCATATTTATTTGGACACCGCCGCATTTTTGGCCGTTGGCTATTGCACGGCAAGAAAAATATGCGCTGGTTAATATTCCCATGCTACCCGTTACACATGGTGCGGAATTTACCCGTTTGCAGATATTGCTTTACGCCGTCTTGTTGCTCGTTGTCACCTTATTGCCGTATTTGACGGGGATGAGCGGACTGATTTATTTGGTTTCTGCATTGCTGTTAGGGTTCGGTTTTATCTATTTTGCTGTGTTGATGATGCGAAATAAAGATGCCAAAACCGCCATGCTTACGTTTTGGTACTCGATTATCTACATAACGGTATTGTTTGCCGCGTTGTTAATCGACCATTATGTAAGAATTACCTTATGAACCTATATCAATCCAATGAGGTTAAAATAGGACTACCAGTCCCTTCTCCCTTGAGGGAGAAGGTTAGGATGAGGGGAGTGTAAAGGCTTTTGCTTTTTTAATTCTCCTCACCCCGACCCTCTCCATCAGGAGAGGGAGTTGTTTTATTTTTAATAATTTCTATATGACCTTCTCGCACCATCTGAAAACCTCCCATCCGGAACATCCTTTTGCAGAAACGATAAGGATACTGGGCAAAGGGAAAAAGGGTTCAAGAGCGCTGACCAAGGATGAAGCCTATCACGCCATGAAGATGATTCTGGCTGACGAAGTGTTACCCGTGCAATTGGGTGCGTTTTTGATGTTAATGCGCGTTAAGGAAGAAACGCCGGAAGAACTCGCAGGTTTCGTGTTGGCAGCAAGAGAATCTTGCAAGCTTGCTGATGACAGTGCGCTGGTTGATCTGGATTGGGCTACGTATGCAGGGAAACGGCGGCATTTGCCGTGGTTTTTGCTGTCTGCGTTGTTATTGGCCGAGAATGGCATCAAAGTTTTTATGCACGGTTCACCAGGACCATCAGCCAGTCGCGTATACACCCAACATTGTTTGACTTATCTCGGTCTGCAGGTGGCAACAACGGTTGAACAAGCCAAAAAACAGCTTATCGACCAACATTTCAGTTATTTATCACTGGAAAAAATCTGCCCTAAGTTACATGAAATCATAGAGCTGCGACCCATTTTAGGTTTGCGTTCGCCCGTGCATACCTTGGTAAAATTGTTAAACCCGTTCAATGCCCAATACAGCATTCAGGGGATTTTTCACCCTTCTTACAGATCGGTGCATCAACAAGCTGCCGCCTTGTTGCAGCAACCCCATGCGGCTGCATTAAAAGGCGAAGGCGGCGAGACTGAACGTAATCCCGATATGGAGTGTTTGGTGCAAAGCGTCCACAATGGTGTAATGTGTGATGAAACTTGGCCGGCACTTTTTGTGCATCGGCATGTCAGAGCAGAGAGTTTAGAGCCTGAACAATTAGCCATGGTTTGGCAAGGTAAAATTCAGGATGAATTTGCTGAGGCTTCCATTATTGGTACAACAGCTATCACATTGAAATTATTAGGAAAAGTAGGTAATCAAGAGCAAGCGCAGCAACTGGCGACGGATTTCTGGTTACAAAGAGACAAAAAGCGGTTTAGCTAAACCACTTAATATCTGGAATTTTTAAGCAAACTACCTACTTTTTTTCCTATGAACCTAACGTGTTGTATTTATAAAAACCATTTCATCTTTAAGGCTGGATAACAAAATAAAATCATGCGCTTACTACAGATTACCCTGCTTGTACTCGTCAGTTCGTCACTCATTGTCCATCACGATGATTCGGTTGCTGCCTCAGCCGATAAACATAGGTCACATGGGCGAAGCAAAGGCAAAACACACAAAGCTGATGCTAATCCAGGTGACGTATGGCAACGTATCCGAGCAGGTATAAGAATTCCAAGACCTAGCCCTGAAATCGCTGGATTTGGGCAAATAGTTGCAGCAAAAAACAAAAATCTGTCCACATCTTCATCTGAATCTATAACAACAACGGGGATTATTCGCACTCATAACGATGGATCAGAAAGGTTAACCACTGTAATTGCTCCCAATAAATTACTCAGAGGTCAATCCCAGTTACCGGAGAAATTGCGGGCTAGGCAAGTACTTATCCTACAAAAAGAAAGTCAAGCCAAAACAGGCTTAGGTTCGGCGGATAAGTACACACGGCTTGGGCGCTTGAGATTTGGCTCTCAAGAACCATCGGCTTCATTGGCTGCCCGCTTCAATAAAGCACATGCCATTTCAAATCCGCAATTATATTCAGCAAAGGGGGATGGTTTGTTCAAATCATCGTCAGTGCAGCGTATTCGTACCCGATTAGGTCTTCACCCTGAATTATTCAAAGATGGTGATGTTGCCGAAACTTCTGTATTAGATAAAAATGGATCAAGTACTAAAGCTAAAGGCCAAGGACAGGTAGCCGTAAGGAATTGCTCAGACTTAAGCAAACAGGATGTTGTCAATCTTGCCCGGCAGGGTATCTTGGCTGAAAGCTATTCCCAAATGTCAGAACAATGCCAAAATAGACAGAGAACGAAATACGAGCGGCTAAGTAGACAAATTGCCGGTTATAGCCAACGTAAAGGCGTACTATATGAGGCATCTGAGCGCGCCAGACCCTATCTCTATCACATAGTCAGTGAACTAAGTAAACATAATTTGCCTTTGGATTTGGCACTATTGCCTATTGTTGAAAGCGCATATAAACCCACTGCGCTATCGCCTAAAAGTGCAGCTGGCATATGGCAGTTTATTCCCAGTACCGCGAGAGAGTACGGTTTGGAGCAAAATAGCGATTACGATGCACGGTTGGATATAACTGCTTCTACCCATGCCGCCATTCGTTTTCTTTCTGGATTGAACACCCACTTCAAAGGTGATTGGTTGCTGTCATTGGCAGCGTATAACTGTGGTCAAGGCGCGGTCGATGCCGCGATCAGCCGTAACCAAGCAGAAGGGCTTGATACGGATTTCTGGTCATTGGCTTTGCCTACAGAAACGCAAGATTACGTACCTAGACTACTTGCCTTATCCAGTATTTTCGCAAATCCAGGTAGTTATGGGCTGAAACTCAGGCCTGTCAGAAATGAACCTTATTTCATTAAAGTCAATATTGATCGTGAAACCGACATTAATCATCTGGTACAAAAGGATTTAAAAACGATTGCCAAACTGGCCGATTTTGAATCCGATCAGTTTAGTTTATTAAATTCGGCTTATCTTAAATCCGCTATAACAGGGAGCAGGCCGTTCACCCTACTGATGCCTATCAGCAATGCTAACTTATTGCACCAAAGCTTGGCTCTTATGACGCATAAGTATAAAGATGAGAAGAAAGCATCATTACCTTTTTTCGAAGGGTTGGCACTATTTTCTGAGCCTAGCTGGACGAAGACCCAGATGCCATTTTTGTCGATTCATGTTAATGATGACCAACAATGGTCTTATCCACCAGGAAAAGCAGCGGCGATTAGTTTTAAGCCAACTGCTGAAAGGACAACAATAGCCAAACCGAAAGATGTAGGTTATTTAGCCGTACATTATCTTGATAACGGAGAGTCACTGAAAGTGGTTGCCGAAAATCACGGGGTAAGCGAAGTGGCGTTGCGTGAAGCTAACAAGCTTAAGCGTCGGCAAACTATCTCTTTGGGGCAACGTTTGCTGATTCCGTTTAAGCAAATAGGCGCAGTCGCGGCTAGTAAAAAGACTAGCGTATCAGTCCTGTTTAAGGGATAACAGATAGTTTTGAGCCGCCACACTCTCGTCTTTGTTTTTTGAAATACTATTTTAAATAGTTGTAAAAATTATTTTGTTTTCCATGAACCTTTTTTGTCTAATTTGACATTAACGGATAGCTCAAATTAAAACTGACCTTTCAGTTTCATTATTGGGTTAACAAAATTTTTTACTCGGAGATTACTCATGAACTTTAAAAAAACAATTGCTTTAGCGGTACTTACACTTCCGCTTTCTATGATTATTATGAATGATGCCTATGCGGTATCTGTTGACGTGAAGTGCGAAACCCGTGGTATCAGTCGCTCAAAAGCATCAGTGGATGGCAGAGGGTTTGGTGCAGGTTTGTATAGAGCATTGGCTAGATCTGGAACGGGGGCTGTATGGTCAAAAGCCTTTAAAAGACCTGTTGCAGGTGAGGTAGAATTTGATTTTGATAGCAATCCAGCTGATGTAGCTGCTGGTGCCACAGCAATTGCTAAAACCTTTATTAAAAACAACTCTGTCAATGGACGAATTTACAGTTATAACGCAACTACCAAAGCCTATACACTTAGGGCTTCTATCACAGAAAGTTGTAGAGCTCGGTAAAAATTAGTTAATAAAGCAGACTGGATTTATCTGCTCGCCAGAAGATTGCAAGAAATTTGGGTAGACGACGATGTAGTGGGCAACAAAAGTTGCCCACTTTACTATTGATTCGGCCTTGTGAAGCCTAAACTCCCGTTCGCCTTGAGATTCTATGGTTTTATTCAAGCCAAACCTCTGAGGCAAGCTATAAATTAGGTCAAGCAAACTTCGACAGTTGGTTGAACATATTAGGTTTAGCCACAGCCTATATTGCAATCATCCGCCAGTTTTGCCTCCCAGAGGGATCAGGCTGACTTTGGCCAGGCGAATTCGGGAATCCCTTTGATTGACGGCTTTTTCATTTGTACGTATTGTAGGCCCATTAAGGTTCCGCCATCAGACATGCGATCTACCCAGATCACTTTTATCTCACCTTCCAGCTCTAGCTGTTTAAACTCAAATACGGTAATAGCTCCGGGTTCAACGTAAACGACCTCGGCAAAGCGGATCATCATGCCATCAACAGAAACATTCACCGTATTAAATTCAAGATATTCGCTATTGAATAATATATGTCCTAATCCAGGCAAGTTTTTCCGGTAGGCTTTCCTTTTGTACATCTGGTCATTGACATCATAAGAAATATTTTTAAACTCCAAGGCAAGCAGAATATGATCGTTTTGCATATCTACTCTGATGACTTCAACTTCGCCTGCCAAACGCATCTCCGGTAGGTAAAGATCAATTATTGTTGAACTCAATAAGGTATTGAAAATATCCTTTATGTCGCTTTTCCCGACCTTGCTATCCAACTGGGCAAGAACGCCACTAATGGATATGTTTTTAATGGTGATAGATTGTTCCTCGTCAGCTAAATAAATCAAGCCATGCGTGGTTAAATTTTTCCGATAGGGCCTTAACAACATCGAACTCATGTGAATCTCCTCGTTTTATCGCAACCCGTGTATGTCGTGAAACAGACTTCCAACGCCGCAGCAAAGGATCAGGCCGTCGTTACTTGTTTTGTAGTTCCCTACAACTATTATGGCTTTCAACACCAACTAATAAACAATAATAGTCTGTTTTTTGGAATATGTTATTTCCAGATAGTAACAATATTGGTGAAGTCATCCGTCCAAGGTTTGACATCGAAGTAGAGAGGAAGTTTTTGCCAGTTTCCTAGCTGGCTTTGCCTTAATAAATCCAGTGTTTCTGGCTTTTTAGTCATTACCACCCAATCGGTTGCAACGACTAACGGAATATCTTGTTGTGGTTTGAATTCCTGGATTAACGCGGAAAGTTGTAATTGTTTTGCATGATCAGATAGAACTTTTTTCAGGGCTAAATGACGATTGGTAATGTGCAATGCCAAGATACCATTCGGTTTGATCTTGTCGAAATAGAGCTTGATGGCTTCTTGAGTCAATAAATGGGTTGGTATCGAGTCAGAACTGAACGCGTCGATTACAAACAGATCGAACTTGTGATCGGGTTCTTTTTCCAATGACAAACGGGCATCCCCGACTTTCATGGTCATTTTGGGGTTGCACTGGCTGATATATGTAAAATAAGTGGGATTGCTGGCAACATCCACGACTAGAGGGTCGAGTTCATAAAATGTCCAGTCTTGTTGGCCTTTCGTGTAACACGTTAGGGTTCCTGCACCCAGACCGACAATGCCGATCACCCAGTTGTCGTTGACTTTGTCGAATTCGCTGAATAACTGACCGATAGGCCCTTGGTGGCTGAAGTATGTGGACGGCGTGCGGGAATCCTTGTCCGCCAAGCGTTGGGCTCCGTGTTTGGTGGTGCCGTGATAGAACTCGCGGTATTTTTCGGGCTGACCTTGCTCATCGGTCAGCATGCTTTCGCGTACGGACAACACGCCAAAAAAAGTCCGTTCCTGGTACAACGTATTCGACAATAAGCCATGCAAGCCAAAGGTAAAGAAAATCAGAATGCCAGTCAGCAAGGCAAGCGTGATGGGTTGTGTTCTGAACGCATAGGTCAAACCCGCCAAAAGTATCAAGCCGACACCGATGGTATCCAAATATTGTGGTAAATCGTCGATACTGAAAAACAAGGCCAGCCCGATAATAATCAGCAGAACCGGAAGGATTAATTGCTTAAACCATTCCATTTTGGTGTTGACGAGAGAAGCCTTCAAGCCCGGACGCAGCAATAGGGCGGCGATTATCATCAATGGATATTCGTAAACCGCATTAAAAATAAATGGTGCAACGAAAGTGTTAAACATACCACCTAACATGCCAGCAAATGACATAATCAGATAATAAGTGGTTAGATGCCTCGTGTTTGGCCTTAAGCGAGCGAGTTCACCATGACAGACCATCACGGCAAGGAAGAAACCGGTTAAATGTAGGCCTAAATCAACCCAGTAAGGCAGCACCGCCGGATTGATGAAAGAATAAGCAATAAATGGCAACAACACGATGGGTTGCAGCGTGACCATTAAAGGATGAACCTTGTCATGCCATTTTGAGAAGACGATAACGAAGGTGAGCAGGTATAGGGTCAGAGGAATAATCCACAGCAATGGCACCGAAGCTATATCTGTGCTGATGAAAGTGGTCAGTCCTAACAGCAAGCTGGATGGTACAAAAGCCAGTGCCAGCCAATGCAGTTTGGTGACAATACCGAGTTCACCGTCGTCAGCGGTGAGTTCTTCGGTGGCATTCTTAGTTTTCTGTGCTTTCCAGACAGTAAAAGCGCAAGTGGCTATCAAGAGGCAAAGCAATAAGAAACCAACACTCCAGTAAGATTTTTGGTTGGCCAGGCCAATATTGGGTTCGAGCAAAAAGGGATAGCTGAGCAAGGCAATCATACTGCCGATATTACTGGCGGCATAGAGGTAATAAGGATCGTGGCTGGTATGATGTCCCACGTTGGCGAACCATTTTTGGATCAGGGGTGCGGTGGTGGAAACCACAAAAAAAGGTAGTCCTATCGAAAGAAACAATACTCCAAGTAGCCAAAAAGTCGGGTTGCTCTCAGTTGGTGGCGAAACGGTCTCAGGCAAGGCAACAGGCAGCGCCAAGAAACTGACCAAAATGACGGCGATATGTACCAGGATTTGCTTATGTTGGCTTAGTCGGGTCGAGAGATAATGGGCATAGAGATAGCCGAGAAATAAAATGCTTTGATAAAACACCATGCAGGTGTTCCAGACGGCGGGAGAACCACCTAACAAAGGCAGCAGAATTTTCCCGAACATCGGTTGCAACACAAACATCAGTGCCGCACTGGTGAATAAGGTTCCCGCAAATAAAAAAATCAAGAGTAAGCTGCGGTCGGTTTTGGTGTTAGATGACTGATTCATTATTTTTAGTGTAGTTTGTTCTTGGTCTATTCGGGGCTAAGGTGTTAATCGTCTCATGATAAACCATTTGCCTTTATGATAGGCACTCGAAAATCACCGAACAATAAAAAAGGCGGGATAACCGCCTTTTTAGATTTATTGACTGTGATTTAGCTAGATCATAAGGAGCCAAAATACGCCGCTAAAGCCTTAATGTCTTCTTCTGAAAGGTTTCCGGCAAGTGCTTGCATGCCTCCATTTATCCGAGTGCCGTTTTTGAAATGCGTCAGTTGTTGAATCAGATATTCAGGATGCTGCCCAGCTAGCCTAGGAAATTCGCCGTTGCCCTCACCGGAAGTACCATGACACCCCAGGCACACTGTAGCTTTGCTTTTGCCTTGTTGCATTAAAGTAGTATCACCGACTGCTTTGACTGCTTGTTGTACAGCAAAATAAGCACCATAATTATTAATATCTTCGGCCGTTAACTTGCTTGCCTTGGCTTGCATCGCAGGGTTTCTCCTTTCGCCAGATTTGAACGCATTGAGCTGATTTACTATGTAAATTGATTGCTGGGCGGCCAAACTGGGAAAGTTGGGATCGTTACTTTTTCCTTTATCACCGTGGCACGCGAAACAGGCAGCTGCTTTCTGTTCTACCGTTGACAACTCGTTTGCCGAGACCTGCATTATCGAAAAACAGATCAGCAATAAAGAAAAAGTAAACGCTTGCCTTAATAAACGCATGGATCACCTCAAAATGTTAATACGAAGGCCTTAAGTGTATATCGAGCTGACTTCGTGAAGTGTTTGATTATAATTCAGTTCTTAATATACAACCAAAAATGGCGAAAGATAATGAAAATTATCTCACGGTTTAAACCATGTGCAGGCTACCCTAGAACAATTTGACCACCTTATCCAAAAATGACACGCTTTACGCTATATACCTGTTTGTATGTAGGCATCTCTAATAATTTCCCCAATTTTCCGTGATTTTGCATATCCAAGACTGATCCATATACACTAATCAGGACACACAATTGAAGTTTTCTACAAAGAAAAAGGCGGGCGGATTCAAGTTTGAAGCGCAAATAACGCAGCATGATGCTGCTTAAATCAAATGCGTCTGGTGTGAACAATTCGGCAGGGCATTTGAAGCCTAGCGATTTGTGTGACCGGGTGTTTAGGCTCCAGGCAATCGCATCTAAATCTTCTTGAGTGAACACACTTAAGTCTTCACCTTTGGGCAGGTACTGGCGAAGTAATACCAATCCCAAAAAGTTGTTATATAAATCCCCTCATCCTAGCCTTCTCCCTTTGGAGAAGATAACAATGAGAACTTATTGGGATTGGTATAACTCGTTGGTATTTTCATTAATGCCACGCTGCCAAGGGCTGTGCGGGTCGGCAAAGTACACCTTAACGCCGGTCGCTTCAGTCAACTTGGCTTGTGCCGCCATTTCCTTGCTGTGGACATACGTCATCGACAAGCGTTTCTGGGCTGCAATACGGTTAAGGCCATGGCCAAAGCCCTGTAAGGCGGACTCCGCACTTGCCCTCCATTTTGACCAAGGCCGGTATACAACGTGGTTCTTTCAACAACGGGAATCATTAAAGAACCCAGCGAAAGCAAAAGAAGAATTATTAGCGATATTCCAAAAGCAACAACTACCACAAACGGTATCGGCATTAAGGGCTTATATTGAGCTAATCTAAGTTCCAATGCTTACCCGAAAAAATCAAGACCGGCAATCTTGCGATTTTTTGTGCCTGTTTTCTCTACCCGTTTCACCGTGTATCATATAAATTCATGTAAAGTGTGTAACAAGGCGTGTATCAAAATGCTAGTCACTGCCTTACTGTTTAATATAAATCAAGCACTTAGATAGTCCTTAACATATAAAACATGACCGTTAAAATCGCATCCGCCCAGTACGACATCAGCTTTTTGGTAAGTTGGCAGGATTATCAAGACAAAATCAAGCGTTGGGTTGCTGAGGCAGCTCAACAAAATGCCAAGATTTTGTTATTTCCTGAATATGCCAGTATGGAATTGGCTTCGCTATTCGGCAAAGAAGTTTATTCGTCGCTGGATAAACAGCTCGCCGCGATGCAATCGGTGCATGATTATTATCTTGATTTATTCAAAATCTTAGCAAAACAACACCAGTGCATTATTCAATCTGGCAGCTTTCCGGTAGAAATCGAACCCAAAGTTTATCGCAATCGCGCTTACCTATTTATGCCAGATGGCAGTTTTGATTATCAGGATAAGCTGATGATGACGCGCTTTGAAAACGAGCAATGGTTTATTAAAAGCGGCAAAGATTTGAAATGCTTTGAAACGGAGTACGGTAAAATCGCCATTAATATCTGCTATGACAGCGAATTCCCCCTGCTGGCGAGAAAGCAAGTGGAAATGGGGGCAAACTTGATCCTCGTCCCCAGTTGTACCGATACTTTGGCGGGATTTAATCGCGTTAAAATCGGTTGCCAAGCCAGGGCGTTGGAAAACCAGTGCTATGTCGTGCAATCGTGCTTGGTGGGTAATGCGGAATGGTCGGAAGCGGTCGATATTAATATTGGTGCAGCGGCCATTTACACGCCGGTGGATCGCGGTTTTCCTGATAATGGGGTGTTAGTTGCAGGTAAGCTGAATGCAGTGCAGTGGGTAATGGGCGAAGTATCGCTTAGTGCGTGTGCGGTTGTGCGCGATCAAGGGCAAGTATTTAATTACCGAAACTGGCCTTTACAAAAGACTTTAATAGTTAACTGAATATTGATTCAAACGAATAACCATTAACTTCCAGTATTTCTTTTAACCGTTTTAAGCCATCCATTTGAATCTGTCTAACACGCTCTCTTGTTACATTCAATTCCTGAGCGACATCTTCAAGCGTTGAGTCTTCGTAGCCGCAAAGACCATAGCGGCGGCAGATGACTTCGCGTTGCTTTTCTGATAATTGAAACACCCAGGTAGCAACGTTTTGTTTCATGCCGTCTTCATGCAGTTGCTCTGAAGGTGATGCGCTTTCATGGTCGTAAAGTGACTCAACCAAAGGTTGGTCAAAATCCTTACTGCCAGGAATATCAATGGAAGTCACCCGTTCGTTCAGCTTGAGCATTTTCTCTACTTTGCTAACGGGCTTGTCTAAATGCCGGGCGACATCTTCGGCGCTGGGCTCATAATCCAGCACTTGTGCCAATTGACGCTGAGCCTTGAGATAAGTGTTCATCTCTTTTACGATATGAATCGGCAGACGTATGGTTCGTGTTTGATTCATTATAGCGCGTTCTACGGTTTGCCTAATCCACCAAGTCGCGTAGGTTGAAAAGCGAAAGCCCCGATCTGGGTCGAATTTCTCAACCGCACGGATCAACCCCAAATTGCCTTCTTCGATTAAGTCCAATAGCGGCAATCCTCTGTTTAGATAGCGCCTGGAAATTTTCACCACTAGCCGTAAATTACTTTCGATCATGATCTTACGCGCTTCTCGATCCCCCTTAAGTGCAAGTTTGCCATAGATTTTCTCTTGATCTGCGGTAAGTAATTTTGATCGGCTCAGTTCGTTTAAATAAATTCGTGTCGCGTCAAAACCACTGTCACCCTTTGCTTTTAGAAGAGCGGCTTCTTCGGCGACCTGTTTGTCACGGACAAAATTATCTTCATCCAAGTCTTCTTCGAGGGATAGATCATCCTCATCAAAGCAGATGGCTATATCTTCATCGCTGGGTTCAAATATTTCTTCGCTCATATTAACCTCCCGAATTTATCTACCTAACCGAAAGGACGCTAGGGAAGCGCTCAATAAGTCCATTTTTCTATACAAATGGCAGTTAAGATCAGGGGCTTAAATGCTTTGTCAGCGGAAAATGAAATTATTGAGTGTTTTCCTAGTGTTTCGGTAATAATGTTAATGGATTGATGGATTTACCATTTTTTCTTATTTCAAAATGCACAGATGCTTTTTTTAATCCTGTCGCACTCACTTGTCCAATCGTTTGCCCTTTTTCTACCTGCTGTCCTTCCTTGATGTACAGTTGGCTATTATTTGCATAAGCGGTTAAGTAATTCTCTTTATGTTTGATAATCACTAAGTTCCCGAAGTTTACCAACCCACGTCCACAATAAACCGCTTTTCCTGACTCAGCGGCTTGAACCGCTTGTCCAATTCTTCCTGTAATATCGATCCCTTTATTATCAGTTTGAGCAAAATTTCTGGAGATTTTACCCTGTATTGGCCACTGAAAGTTTAACTTTAACATTTTTTTATTATCAATTGAAATAATTGATTTTCTTTCGTTATTATTTTTCTGGGCAGGCTGAGGAGAGGTCGACTGTACTACGATGATATCAGGTTTTTTCAGCATAGCAACATTGTTAGTCTCTGAAAGAATTAACTTATTTTTTGAGTCACCATTAGTCGGTGATTTCTGCTGTCGTACGGCTGGATTTGTATCAACTCTAGAATGCGCAGGCTTGTATTTTGCGGGTAATTCTACCTTATAGGACAAAGGATTTGGCTTCTGGGACACCTTATTTGGATTAAAAATTTCGGTATCTAAAGTAATTGAAGATCGTACTACTCCAGCGCTAGCAATTGGATAGTTTGGGGAAGGTTTATTCTGATACGGACTAGGATAAGGCAAGCCATTAATGGTAGAGGGTTGCCGGATAGAGTTATTTTGCTGACCATAAAGAGTGCTTTTAGCTGTTTCTTGTAGTTTATATCGGTTATTTAGCGGCTTAATGGGTGTTTTTTTGCGGAAATAATAACCATTATTAGGTTCAATAGCTTGGTTAACCGTTTTTACCGGTGCGTAATTGGGTGTTTGGGTGCAGCCAGTTAGCATCATAAGTAGTGCAGAAACGGCTAATACGATAGTTTTTGAAATCTGGAAAATCATGGTTTTTATTATTTATTCAGTAAAATTTTCTTTGCCAAATTTATTTTGGCCGCCAGATAATCCGAGCCACCACGATCTGGATGAATTTTTTGCATGAGTTTACGGTGTGCAGCGATGATGTCTTGCTCTAGTGCGCCGGGCTTCAAGCCTAACACCTCATAAGCTTCTTCTTTAGCCATAGTCCCTTTAGGGCTAGTCCTGCCACTTTGCTGTCCTGATGACTGCTGCTTGGCTGCGGTAAATTCCAGCCATAAGCGGTGCAAATAAGGCGCATAGCGCAGCAGTGTTGGCAACATTCGGACGGCAAAAGCGACAGCGATACCCGTCAGCGCAAACAGTCCGTTCAAGCGGCCAGTGGCTCCCAGATAAAGGAACATAACGCCAATAAAGGAAAACCCCATGATTCTGATAAGGCGTGCCACAAACGCTGGCGATGCTTTCCGAAAAGCCCGCAAAGCATAAAAAGCAACGACGATCAACAAAACTAGGTAAATTCGAATCACACTTTCCTCCGGCGCAGTCGCCGTTTGAGGTTGCTATTTCTTAGCCGAGGTTGAAATAATACCTTAGAATACCGTTGCTAACGAGACTTGCCTCTATTATTTAATGGCCTTGAGAGACCCAGTTGACTATGAAAAATGCCAAAGTTCCCATTTTAGGCTTTGCCGCTTTTAGTGGGACAGGAAAAACCACGTTGTTGACGCAGCTCATCCCGATATTAACGCAGGATGGCTTGCGGGTTGGTTTAATCAAGCACAGCCACCATAATTTTCAAATTGATCAACCCGGTAAAGACAGTTTCCGTCTGCGTGAAGCCGGTGCGTCACCAGTCATGCTGGTGTCAACGCACAGACGCGCAATCATCACGGAATTTCAAACCAACAGGGAGCCTGCATTGGACGAGCAACTGCTCGCGTTCGATCAGTCAGAACTGGATTTAATCTTGGTTGAGGGTTTTAAGGCGACACAATTCCCTAAAATCGAATTGCACAGGTCGTCGCTTAACAAGCCGTTGCTGTATCCTAACGATCCCAACATTATTGCGATTGCTACGGACACTCCCTTAGTTACGCCTGACAGTTTGGTGCAACTAAACCTCAATCAACCTGAGTTGATTGCAAAATTTATTACCCAGTTATTATTCATGAGGCTAATATGATTGACCCGTGCAGCCTTGAATCAAAACCGTTATTGAGTGTTGATGAAGCCCTAGAAAGAATTAAGACAGCTATACAACCGATCATCAGTTCCGAACGGGTGGTGTTAAAAAACGTCTTGGGGCGCGTATTGGCGGAAGATGTTTTTTCGCCCATCAATATTCCTTACGACAGAAACTCTGCCATGGATGGTTATGCATTATCCAGCAAGGATACTGATGCCAAAGACTCTTTTGTGCTTAATCTGGTGGGTGCTTCATGGGCGGGAAAACCGTTCCAAGGAGCACTACAAGCTGGGCAATGTGTGCGGATTTTTACTGGCGCTGTAGTGCCAGACGGTGCTGACTCTGTGGTCATTCAAGAGCAGGCTAGCGCAGATGGGAAAGACATCACATTTCCAGCAAACATTACGACATACCAGAATATTAGAGAAGCAGGCGAAGATGTTAAACAGGGCGGTTTACTCTGTAATCAGCTAAAAAAATTAACGGCGGCTGATATTGGCTTGTTGGCTGCTGCCGGAATCTGTGATGTCCCTGTGCGGCGCAAACTTAACATTGCCTTTTTTTCTACCGGTGACGAATTAATGGGCTTAGGGCAACAACCGGAAGCAGGGAAAATCTACGACAGTAATCGTTATGCGTTAGCCGGATTACTGGCTGACCCTTGCTACAACGTAACCGATATGGGCGTGATACCGGATGACAAGCAGTTGCTTGAGGATGGTTTAAAACAAGCGGCTGAGTGCCATGACGTGGTTATTACTACAGGTGGAGCTTCAGTCGGAGAAGCCGACTATATTAAAGAAATTTTGGCCAGTTGCGGTGAAGTCAATTTTTGGAAGATTGCTATCAAGCCCGGCAAACCGCTGGCTTTTGGTAAAATCGGGGCAAGTTATTTTTTTGGTCTGCCCGGAAATCCGGTTTCGGTCATGGTCACTTTTCAACAGATTGTAGCGCCAGCCCTCAAGCAACTTTCTGGTGCAGGCGCAAACAAGTCGTTGCGCTTGCTAGCAACCAGCACCACAACCCTAAAAAAAGCCCCAGGACGACAGGAATTTCAGCGTGGCATTCTTACCCAAGATAGCAATGGTGATTTTTTTGTGGCCTCAACTGGTCAGCAAGGCTCGCATATTCTCAGTTCAATGAGCCAGGGCAATTGCTATATTATCCTTGCAGCCGAATCTAACGGCATAACAATCGGCAAAAAAGTGTTGGTTGAGCCGTTTACTATATTTATTTAGCTTGCATGACGATACTAACTTTAGGGAATCTCTAAAAATTCAAAAAGCTCCTTCTCCCTTCGGGAGAAGGTTGGGATGAGGGGTTTAAAATCAAGTATTTACAACCCTAACCCTAACCCTCTCCCAGAGGGAGAGGGGATTTTTAGAGATTCCCTTTGAGGGAATTTCTAAAATTTCAGAAAACTCCTTCTTCTTTCAGGGATGGAGGAAGTGGCAGTAAGTATGGAACTCGCGCCGTCTCCCCCTGGGAGAAGGTTGGGGTGAGGGATTTAAAATCAAGCAGTTACAACCCTCACCCTAGTGCTCTCGGCAACCGCTGAAGTACAGGATGTACTGAATGCAGCAAACGCAGGCGCGGTTTGTCGTCCTGCGTTGCCCTACTACCTGCGTCCATCATCACAGAGGGAGAGTGGTTTTAGAGACCCCTTAAAAATAGTTGGCTATTTTAACTCTGTTCAGCCGCCATTCACATTCAAATGCGATGATGTCGGTGCTGGGCAAATACCGGATTTAAAACGCCGCTTCAATTAGCATTGAAAGAGCAATGGACTTGATTTATTCCGCAGCAGCAAGGAAAAAATACCGCCCAAAAAACCTCGGATTGTTTAGTGCAATCAAAAAAAAATCTAACTTTCCGGAGCAATATTATGTCTTCTTTATTTAAATCTCGTATCCTGATACTTTCAGGACTTATCGTTTCTGCCACAGCCATCGCAGAAGAACACAAATTCTATGTGCAGTTAAATGCGGGTGCGGCATTTGCGCCTTCTGATTCACAATCATTCGGCCCTTTTAATGGTTGTGTTCGTACGTCAAGCGGTTTTGGTTGCGGCAGTCATCTGACTGAAACTGGCAGGCAGCCTTATGATGCTGGTTTTGCCGGCAGTGTGGCACTAGGCTATCGCATTGCCGACCAGCTTCGTATTGAAGTAGAAGGCATCTATCAATCTAATAACATGAATAAAGTAAATTATTCTTTTTCCGGAATTGACTCTGGGAATGTCCCGTCATTTTCTGCACCATTAAAAGGTGAACGGGAGCGCACGGCATTCCTGTTGAATGGCTATTACGACTTCAAAAATAGCACCGCCTTTACCCCTTATATCACGGCTGGTATGGGAGGTTACCATTTGCGATTAAAAGGGGAACGCAGCAGTGTTGAAAATGACCTGGATTTTGCCTGGCAAGCGGGTGCTGGGGTTAATTACAAGCTGGATGACCGAATCAGCTTTGATTTGAAATACCGTTATTTTGGTGGTGCAGATGCTGAACTCCAAAGCCCAAGTGGCTTTTCAAGTCGATTGTATGAAGTCGGCGATCATCAAGTCATGGCGGGTATAAGGGTTGGTTTTTAAACCCATTACATTGTCGGCTAATGGGTTTAACCTATGTTTTTTGATGAACATGTCGGCTTCATAGCCTTGAGTCGCGTGTATTATTGGAGTGACAAACCTAGGTTTGTCACTCCGCCTTATCAATCAAATCACAGGTTTAACCCACTACCCACTGTCTGTGCAAAAAAACCAACCCATCCAACTTTTGGGGACAATATTATGTGTATTTTACAAAAACTAAGATGCTCCGCTCTTATGCTCGCAGGTCTTGCTATTGCTACATCAGCCGATGCGGAAGAACACAAAGCCTATGTGCAGTTTAATGCCGGTGCGGCATTTGCGCCGTCTGATTCAGTTGACGGTTCGCTTACCGGCTGTACTTTTTCGGGAGCATCGCCTTCTTATTGCTTTAACTTAAAAACTCACTTTATACAGGATTATGATCCAGGCTTTGCGGGTAGCTTGGCTTTAGGCTACCAGGTTGCAGATCAATTTCGCCTAGAAGGCGAAGTGCTGTATCAGTCCAATGATAATGGTAAGGAACATTTTTCGTTAAGTATCCAGCCTGTTACAAGGCACAGTCACGGCCCCTCCTTGCCTTCATCAGCACCTTCAAAAGGTGATAGAGAACGCATGGCATTTCTGTTAAATGGTTATTACGACTTCAAAAATAGTACCGCCTTTACGCCTTATATTACGGCTGGCATGGGAGGCTACCATTTACGCGTAAAACGCCCGTATGGCAACGCTGAAAATGATTTGGATTTTGCTTGGGCAGCGGGTGCTGGGGTTAATTACAAACTGGACGACAGGATCAGCTTTGACTTGAAATATCGCTATTTTGGCGGTGCAGATGCTGATCTTAAAGGCAGGTTGTATGAAGTCGGGGATCATCAGGTCATGGCTGGTATAAGGGTTGGTTTCTAAATTATTTAACCCTACACCCTAACCCTCTCCCGCTGGGAGAGGGTGGTGGTTTTCTCCTAATACCTCGCCACTGCGCTATCGACTTCAATCGACCACGCATCAATGCCGCCCACCAAATTGCTGATATTCCTGAAACCAACCTGGGCAAGGAAATTGGCGGCTTGCATACTACGCATACCGTGATGGCAAATCAGTACAACTTCCTGTTCCATATCAATTTCTCGTAACCTTTGCGGAATTTGGTTTAGCGGTATCAATACGCTGCCGTCGATATGGGCGTGTGTAAACTCAAAAGGTTCTCTTACGTCCAGCAGGAACAGGTGTTCTTTTTCTTGGATTTTGCTTTTTAGTTCAATGGCAGAGAGTTGTTTGATGGGCATGGTTTTTCCTGGTTAATCATTTTGTGGTTTATAAATCGTTCTAAACGCTGCATAGCAACCGCCATACGTTCGATGGAGGTTGTATAGGCAAAGCGTATGTGATGCTGGGCCTTATGACTGCCAAAATCTTTCCCTGGCGTTATCGCAACGCCTTCCGCTTCCAAAAGGTCGAGTGCAAATTGATAACTGTCGTTAGTGAATTTCGCGCAATTGGCATAGATATAAAGTGCGCCATCGGGTTTGACTGGGATTTCAAAACCTAAATGTACTAATGCGTTATAAAGAAAGTCACGTCTGGCGGTAAATTCAGCCCGTCTTGTTTCCAGTTCTTCAAGAGTGGATTCATCAAACGCCGCCAGAGCTGCAAATTGGGACAGCGTTGGGGTGGCAATAAAAATATTTTGCGCCAATTTTTCAGTGACTTCTACGAATTCATCAGGGACGATCAGCCAGCCGACCCGCCAACCAGTCATGCCAAAATATTTAGAAAAACTGCTGATAACAAAAACATTGTCGCTGTATTCAAGCGCAGTTGGTGCATTCTTGCCATAAACAAGGCCATGGTAAATCTCATCCGAATAAAAACAGCCGCTTTTGTCATTAACCGACTCAATACACTGCTTAAATACTTCCGGTTCGATTAGCGTACCTGTCGGATTTGAAGGCGATGCAATCAACGCGCCTTTTGTCGATTGTGACCAATGTTGCATTATCAAGTTTGAAGTTAATTGATAATTAGTCGTGGCATCTACAGGCAGAGTTTTAGCTTTACCTTCAAACAACCTGACAAAATTGCTGTTGCAGGGATAACAAGGGTCAGCCATCAAGATTTCATCGCCTGGGTTTACACTAACTCCTAGCGCTAACAAAACCGCGCCAGACGCACCTGGGGTCACGAATATGCGTTCTTTATTTATTTTTACCGAATAGCGGGCTTGATAATATGCGGCGATTTTTTCACGCAATTCCGGTAATCCGGCGGCGGGTGTATATTTGATGTCGCCGATTTGTAGTTGCCTTATACCGGCATCGACAATAGTTTTTGGTGTGGCAAAATCGGGTTCGCCGATTTCCATGTGGATAATATCGCGTCCTTGGGCTTCTAATTGCTTTGCGCGGCGGAGTAATTCCATGACGTAGAAGGGCGTAATATCCGCTGCTCGTTTTGCTAATTGACTCGTCATAAGATTAGGTTTGTTTTTATTGTCCAAAATCATAGCAATAATCCTTGCTAACTGCTTACTATTCTGCTAAAAATGCGCGGTTTATTATTTTGCCATTTGAGGAGTTCGTGGATGACCGATAGTCCCAAAGCGGGTACATCACCTTTCAGTTTTAAGCCTTATGTAGAAAAGGAAGGCGAAGAATACATGGATGAGGCTCAATTGAAGCATTTTGAGACCATTCTTAATAACTGGAAAGTTCAATTGATGAAGGAAGTGGATCGTACGGTTCATCACATGCAGGATGATGCGGCCAACTTCCCAGACCCCAATGACCGTGCCACACAAGAATCTGAATTCAGCCTGGAATTAAGGGCGCGTGACCGCGAGCGCAAGCTGATCAAAAAAATTGATGAAGCCCTTAAAGAGATCGAATCTGGTAGTTATGGCTTTTGCGAGTCTTGCGGCATTGAAATAGGGGTACGCCGTTTGGAAGCCAGACCGACGGCGACTTTGTGTATCGACTGTAAAACGCTCGATGAAATTCGTGAAAAACAGATGGGTTAACACCTATCCTGCCCCTCACTGCCATTAAGTTAAGAAACAAAAGCCCCTCTCCTGCTGGAGAGGGTTGGGGTGAGGAGATTAAAATCAATTGTTTTAATCTCCCTCATCCTAACCTTCTCCCTCAAGGGAGAAGGGACTAAATCGCTTAGCTTAATGGCGATCCTGCCCATGCAAAGTGTCAAGCATGATGCTTACATCGGGCGTTTCGCCCCCTCACCGACAGGACCACTTCATTTAGGCTCGCTGTTTACAGCGCTTGCCAGTTTTCTCCATGCTCGACACCATCATGGTAAATGGCTGCTCAGGGTTGACGATCTTGACACACCGCGCAATAAAGAAGGATCAGTTTCTTCTATCTTAAAAACCCTGGAGGCTTTCGCTCTGCACTGGGACAATAATGTTTACTATCAAAGCCAACATCTCGATAGCTATCATCATCTTTTGTCCGAGCTCGAGCAAAATCAGCTCACCTATCGTTGTAACTGTAGCAGGAAATCATTGGCTGAGATGTTTCCTGACGATACCCCCAAAAACAATATTTATCCCGGTATCTGCCGAAACAAATCCTTACCCTCCGATACCCAACACGCCATCCGGCTTAAGACCGAGCCGTGTACCTTATGCTTCCAAGATGAATTGCAAGGTTTGATTAGCCATGACTTGGCAAAGCAACACGGCGACTTCATCTTAAAGCGTAAAGACGGGGTTATCGCTTACCAGTTTGCCGTGGTAATCGATGATTATTTGCAAGGCGTTAACCATGTCGTGCGCGGCAGCGATTTGCTGGAAGAAACGCCCAAGCAAACCTTCCTCCAACAACTCTTGGGTTTTTCTACGCCCACTTACCTGCACGTACCCGTTATCGTCGATCACCACGGTTATAAGCTCAGCAAGCAAACCCTGGCAACCGCAGTGGACACAAAATCAACCAATAAATCACTCTTTGACTTGCTGGTTTTACTCAAACAAAATCCGCCTGATGAACTTGACGGTGCTTCGGTATCTGAACTACTGGATTGGGCTATTATGCACTGGTGCACCGATGAGTTGGCTTTGTGTAGTGCGATTAGCTTATGAATTGTAATGGTAGAAACGTAGACACTCTGTTAAAAATCAACCCAAATTTATCTATTTTCCACTAATCGAATGCTGTCGTGATGAGACAAAACTGGGTGTTGCCGAAAGGTTGGGCATATTTCAGCATGCCGTAGCGCAGATCGCATAGAACACAAACGCATAATGGTGCAGACCGCTAAAGCGCAGCAAGGATATGGCGGTTGCCTAATTTGGAAGGGTGGGCCGAGACTTACCTTGTGCATTGCATTATCCTAAACCGGTTAGCGCAGCATAAGCTCCCGCCGAACACAATGCCGCACACGGCAAAGTCAACAGCCATGACAGCAAAATGGAGGCCATCATGCGGTAATTGGCTTGCTTTGTGGTCAGCCCAATGCCGAACAATGCGCCCACTGACACATGCGTGGTAGATACGGGCAAGCCAAACTTACTGGCAACAATTACCAGCATTGCCGTGGTTATGTTGGCGGATAAGCCCTGTCCGTGGCTGATGGCGGTGATCTTATGACTCATGGTTTCCGCTACGCGCCGTGCATTGAGCAACCCTCCTGCCGCCATCATCAGCGCAATCAGTACGATTTTTTCTTGTAAGATAAGTCCAGGGGCTAACAGTAACAAGGCCGCTATTTTGGGCGTGTCATTTAGACCACGGGCAAAACACACTGCACCGGCGCTAAAAAAATGCAGCGCATCAACCACCCGTTGTACGTCGATACCAAAAATGACGCCCGCGTAACGCTTGTCACAAGCCGACTGGTTATCAAAACTAAGCGTGTTGCTTTGCCCGAACGCCAACGTATCCGCAGCATCTGTGAAGTAAGCGGCTGTTATTGTGGGTTGCTTTTCTACACACAAACATAACAGATCACTAATCGCCTTACGTTTCCGGATTTGCTGTAAACCCGTATATACCGCTATTGCTACTAGCACAGCAACCAGCGGACTAAGCAATAATGGCAAAACAAAGCTAGTACCTAATGCGGAAAATTTAACCGCACCTGTTGCCAGAAGGCTGCTACCTGTTAGCGCACCAACCAAAGCGTGCGTGGTCGATATGGGAAAGCCCAGGCGAGTCGCCAAAATAACCGTCATGCCTGCGCCTGCGGCAACTGCGGTGATAAATGGAATGGAGTGTATCAGTTCATCCGGCGCTAATCCTTTGCCGGAAAACTTGATGAGCAAGGTTTGCGCCAAAAATAACGCGCAGATTGAACCTGTCAACGTGGTGATAGTCGCCCATGTTAAGGCAGCGCGGTAACTCGTTGTGCCGCTGCCAAATAACGAAGCCACGCCCTTAAAGTTATCATTCGCGCCATTGGAATAAGCTAAAAAACAAACGGTTACAAATAATAGTGCGATAGTCATATCCAATCCCCTTTAAGTCGTTCGCAAACAACGGTTGCTTTTATGTTGTTTAGCATTGTGAATTAACCTTAGTTTGTCTATAGTCTTGAACAATAACAGCATTATTGAATGCTTACAAAAACAATTAAGCCCCCAGAATGAACAAACAAATTTACCCACTATTACTCGCCCAGTTTTTGTCTGCATTTGCTGATAATGCCATTTTATTTACGGTAATTGCCATGGTCATGCATTCGCATGACTTGCCCACATGGTATGTTCCTGCCTTGCAAAGTGCTTTTTTGGTGGCGTTTGTGGTACTTGCACCGTGGGTGGGTGGATTTGCCGATAACCACGCCAAATCCAGGGTATTGATTATCGCAAATTTAATTAAGGCGGTTGGGGCTGGACTTTTGTTGTGCAAGGTTGAGCCACTTATGGCGTATTGCATCGTCGGCGTGGGTGCTGCCATTTACAGCCCTGCCAAATATGGCATTCTGCCAGAACTTGCTGGTCATGAATTCTTAGTGAAAGCCAATAGCTGGATTGAAGGCTCGACCATTCTCGCCATCCTACTAGGCATGGTGGTGGGTGCCAAGCTGGCTGATTACTCCGTCACGATGGCGCTTACGTTAACCATAGCCTTATTTGTTGCATCCGCTTGTATCACCTTATTTTTGCCAGTCCGCATTGCCAAAGCAGAATCTGGATCATCCAAATTGGTCGAATTCGGAATACAAATAGGCCAATTCTTCACCACACCACGTTCACGTTTCGCTATATTGGGCGCGTCGTTATTTTGGGCATCGGCAGCCACCTTAAGGGTAATTATTGTCGCCTGGGCACCATTAATATTACTGTCAAAAAACGCCACTGAGATTGCTCAACTGACCCTGTTTTTGGCAATCGGCATCATCATAGGTTCTGCCATCGTCCCACGCCTGATACCTCTGGAACACTTACGCCGCTCCAGAATCCCCGCTTACATCATGGCGGTGTTTATTGGAATCTTGAGTTTTACCGACAGCCTGTTAGCAGCACGATGTATGCTACTTGTTATCGGGATGATGGGCGGCATGTTTATCGTGCCAATTAATGCCGCGTTACAAGAACTGGGGCAACAAAGTATCGGCAGTGGCAGCGCGGTTGCCCTACAAAACTTCTTCCAGAACTTAGCCATGCTGGTTGCCGTTGGCGCATACACCTACGCCACCGCACAACAGGCTGATCCTGTTATGTCCATGCAAACCTTGGCTGGGTTGTTATTTATCCTGACTTTTTTGTTGTCTATAAAGTTGCCTAAACGTGGATTAAAACAGCAGATTTGAAAAGGTACTGAGTATTTTGTAATCCAAACGCGTAAGAGCAGCTTATGAAAAACAATATAATCAGTTTTTGTAAAGACGAAATATGGCTGTTACACGAGCAAAAAATGCCGCCTCTTAAAGCGGCTCTCATCAAGTCGCTAAAAATAGCACTCCTATCTGCCCAGGGATTCTCGCGCGATCTATGTCCGCTCAGGGCATCAGCACTAACGCTTTATAGTTTATTATCTATCGTTCCGGTTATCGCCATGCTGTTCGGGATTGCCAAAGGTTTTGGTTTTGAAAAAACATTGACTGAACGCTTGATCGAGCAAGCGCACCAGCAAGATGAACTGGTATTAAAAGTCATTAATTTTGCACAAAACCTGCTCGATAGCACAAAAGGTGGGGTGGTTGCAGGAATCGGAATCGTGGTGCTGTTTTGGACGATAATCAGCCTGATTGGCAATATTGAAGAGTCCTTCAACCACATCTGGAAAATTGGCAGAAACCGCTCAATCAGCCGTAAATTCAGCGACTATTTATCACTCATGTTGCTGGCTCCGATCATATTAATCGTTGCCAGCAGTATTACAGTGCTTCTGAATACGGAGATAACATGGTTAATCACCCTCATTGAATTACCGGAATTTGGCACTTGGCTGGTCATTAAAGTGCTAGGCTTGCTGCCTTTGCTGCTTATGATCGGTTTATTTACCTTTACCTTAATTTTTATGCCTAACCATAAGATCAGTTTTCGGGCTGGTCTAGTTGCCGGGGTAGTCACAGGTATTCTGTATGATCTGCTTCAATGGGCTTATCTCAGCTTGCAGATCGGCGTGTCCAACTATAATGCCATTTATGGCAGTTTTGCCGCGATTCCCTTATTTGTCGTCTGGCTGCAAATTGGCTGGATGATCGTTCTGCTTGGTTGTGAGATCGCATTTTTTCTGCAATATTATGAAAATTACCGAAATAATAACCGTTTTTCTAATCTTAGTTTTTCCCTGCAAAAAGTCATTGCCCTGCAAGTTACCCATTTACTCATTAAGAATTTCAGCCCGTTCAATGCGCCATTAACGGCAGATGACATAGCTGCAAGACTGGTTATTCCTATCGCCATTATCCAGCCAATTTTAGGAAAGTTAACGGCAAGCCATATCCTGGTCGAATTTAACATCCCCGAAGAAGAGGACGATGTTTATCAACCAGCAGTAGACACCAATTTGTTGACTATTGCTTTTGTGATTAACGCACTGGAGCAATGCGGACAAAACCATTTGCCCGATATTAACCAGGAGCGGCTGTTTATGGATGCTGTCAATGACTTCAAGAAGCTGATGGAAGCTTCTAAGCAGAATTGTTTATTGAAGGATATATAAGCCTAAGGGGGGGGCT
>NZ_JBEBKJ010000040.1:0-33563 GCF_040079455.1 Methyloglobulus sp.
CCGACAGAACGGTTTTTCCGAAGCCTTAAACACGAACAGCTGACACTGAAAAGTTTAGGACTAAAGTATCAGCCAAACTAAGTGTTATTGATGTGTGGCCTTTTACAACGGAAAACGATCTCATTCAGACACGGTTATCAATCCCCGTTGCAATTTGAGCGGGATTTTTATAGGAAAGCTGTCTAAAAAAGTGTCCGGTTTTACTTGACCATTACAAGCTTAAAAGCACTGATATTCAGGGTTTATGGGACGTTGTGGGACGGGGCGAAACGGTCTGATGGAGGCTGCGGCCGGAATCGAACCGGCGTAGATGGCTTTGCAGGCCACTGCATAACCATTTTGCTACGCAGCCTTTGGTGAAATAAAAAAGCCGCGACGTTACGCGGCTTTTTAGATTTGGAGCGGGAAACGAGATTCGAACTCGCGACCCCAACCTTGGCAAGGTTGTGCTCTACCACTGAGCTATTCCCGCACTAGAAGTTATCCGCGTAATTATGGTTTTTTTTTAGTGAAGTGTCAATCTATAATTATTGTTACTGCACATCAATTGCGAGTACCCAACCGTCTTTATCTTTACATTTTCCTTCTGCAACCTTAACCTTCACGAACATTTTTTTCTTGCCACCAAAATCGGAAAACTCCATAACTTCGACAGGCGTTCCTTGAGATATATGCTGACATTCTGCATTTCTGTCTGCTTCTTCGCTATCATCGTAAGCAGCCAAGGTTCCAGGTACCGGAACCAAACGGACTGTGGCGCTGGGATCGACGGTATTTGGGCTTTTCAATGAGTATTTTTGTCCAATGGCCAGCTCTTTAACGGTAGGGCCGGAAACACTGTTCGATTCTCCGCCACTCATCATGATGACAAGTATAGGTAAAATCACTGCTGCAAGAATGCCATAGAAAGCTTTGGGATTTTTCTCTTTTAATCCCATCATTGCATCAACCTGACTGCCAATGATTGTTTTTGCCGATTCTACACTTTTGTTCTGATTGTCTTCGTTACTCATTTTTCATCCTCATGGTTTGTAATTTTTTTATTATGAGACTTTGCTCAAAACGTTATCAATTCCAGGTTAGATAGCTTGTGTTGCAAATATTTTCTTAAAGTAAACTTGCTTTATGACAACTCTGTCGATTTATTCAAATAATCATAAACTTCTTTGACTCAAGCCTACTCAGTGAACCAACTTACCACGATGTAAAAACTTTTCAAGTGATTTGTTCGTCGGTCATAGAACAAAGTAGCCACCCTCATTATTATTAAATAAAATCATAGCCTTTTTTAGGCTGTGCCTTGTCAATTTTTGCCGCAATCCGTTGACATTCAAACTGCCAGTAACCCAAACCAACGTTCTTCTTGCCTTTTAAAACCAAATAGATATTTTCCTTACTCATAAGCATCTTGATGAGTTCCCCTTCCTTCAGCATAAAATTGTCGACCACAAGAAAACTTGCCTCGCCTAGTTGTTCGTCGGCATTATAAAAAAGCCCTTTATAAGCAGCAGATGTGTCAGTGGCATTTGCCATGGTGTAGTCAACAGCATAATATTGCGTTGTCAGGAGAGTTATTCCAAAACTTATTTTATTACTCTGCTTCGCCACGATCAGCTCATTAACAACGCCTAAAGAGCGCTTTTGTCCGGGCTTATCGGATTTTCTAAAACTAATCAGATGTCCGACCGACAAAACTCCAGTTTTGCCAAAGACACAATATAACAATCTATCTGACTCCGAGTGAACAAGAATTTCCTGTTCAGCCTCACTATCGCCGACATTTTTGTTTTGAGTTAGATTCGAGCGTTGAAGGCTATGTGCAGGAGCCATACCTATAGCAATGTATCGATCTAGCCGGTCACTAAAAACGGCATCTATCTGAAGCTCAATCCCTGACCATCTTTGCTCAAGATAATCAAGCAATTCGAGACTTGGTTTTTCCTCATGATTTTTCAGTACGTGCAAGGAGCTAAAACGAGTTTGCGTCAGACTTATAAGTTTATCCTTTTTTTCAAACGCTTTGTAAAGCCTAGTAAAATCAATATAAAGCGAGGCCGAATCTCTTATGGAGTTCATTTCAACCTGAAGGAACGGCGGCTTATCCTCGTCAATCATCGTTACATATTGCATTTGCTGGCCTTCAACAGCGACCGGACTCAAATTAAACAAGGGGAACAAAGTCTCAATAAAACTATAAACTTGGAGAATTTCTTTTTGCATTAAGCCCGTAGGTCGAGAAACACTCAGCAAAATAATCTGCCGATAACATTCTTCGGGAGAACTCGCTTTGTTGAGAGTATTTGTGGCATCGGCTATTTTTACGGACTCTTTTTTTAGCGTTACACTGAGCTTGTATAACGAATGTATATCAATCCAGACCCAGTCCGGAATCGGCAGCCCCATAATAAAGTGACTAATGACAACGCTACTCAGCCCCTTGATGCAACGCTGCAAAGACAAAGCCAGATTTTTCCCCTGAAACCAACTGCCTTGGCGGCGTGAGAGTTCTTTCAGAACGATCCAGTAACCAACGGTGAATTCCCGCTCTATCGACGTGAGGACTTGAAGAATTTTTAAGTCATTTTCTTCTTTTGGGAATGCTGCCCTTATCAGTCTGGAACGAAGATAGTCTTCAATAATAAGGACTTTGGGGCGCATCTGTTCTAATGCATCCAACCTTAATTGAGGAGACATTTTAAGGATATTAAAATCAGTAATAAAGTCTTGGATCAACCTTGTAGCCAACCCAGGGTTAGCTGTTGGCAGTTCAAATAGCCATTGCTCCAAAGCTTTTGGCTCAAATTCTTTTAACCGCTCAGGTCTGGTTTCTTGTGTTGGAATAACAAGAAAGAATGAGTTTTTCACCTATTCACCTTAATGATTGTTGATCTTTTGAGTTTAGCCATCAAAACGCTGATACCCTGTTCTTTTCAAAACTGCCTTCATAATTCGGACTCATCCCGCCCCTCCTTTTCTTGTCATCATACCTTTAGAGGGATTATAGCCCAAGATTGCCAAGGTCATAAAAACAATAAAAGCAACTAGCGTATAGATAAAGGCATGTTGATTAAACTGTTCGTATAAACCAAAACGAATCAACTCAACCGCTTGGGAAAATGGATTGTATTCTGCAAGTCGATTTAATAAGGCACTGGATTCCTTCATTTTCCATAAGGGATACAGTGCCGTGGACATAAAAAACATCGGAAAAATCACGAAATTCATCACGCCTGCGAAATTTTCCAATTGCTTTATTAACGACGACAACAGCAACCCCAGCGCTCCTAGCATCAGTCCAGATAAGATCAATGCCGGCAAAATAAAACCATAACCCAGCAATGGTGGACGGATTTCATAACACCAGGCAATACCCAGGAATACGTAAACTTGTAAAACTGAAACAGCCGTGCCTGCCAACAACTTAGATAACAGCAAAAACCAACGCGGCAACGGACACGTCAACAGAATACGCATACTGCCCATTTCGCGGTCATAAACCATTGAAAGCGAGCTTTGCATCCCGTTGAATAGCTGGATCATGCCGCATAATCCCGGTACGATATAGACTTCGTACAGAATATACGTCTCATAGGGTGGGCTAATTGCTAACCCTAAAGCCGACCGAAACCCGGCGGCAAAAATAAACAACCAGACCAAAGGCCGTACCAAAGCTGACACAAAGCGTTCTCGCTGGGTAACAAAGCGCCAACATTCGCGCCAGATAATGCCCCACATAGCTCGCCAATAATGCAAAATTTTCATCCCTGAAGCCCTTGCGTTAGCTTATAAAAAGCGTCCTTAATGGTTGATGTTGCAGTTTGTTGCAGGACTTCATCAACCGACCCCGTTGCCTTGATTTGGCCTTTATGCAGGATAATGAGGCGGTCATCTGGATAAACCTCATCTATTAAGTGCGTCGCCCATAACACGGCGATGCTCTCTTCTTTGGCCAAACGATGGACGTGTTCAACGATGTCTTGACGGCTAGGCACATCAAGCCCTACCGTGGGTTCGTCCAATAACAACAAGGATGGCTTGTGCAACAAAGCCCTGGCGATCTCCACCCGCCGCCGGTGGCCGCCATTTAATTGGCGGATTTTTTCCTTACTCCGGTCGTACATGTTTAGCCGTTCCAATTCCTGCTGGATGCGCTGCTTTGCAAGTTTACCTCCCATACCATGCAAGGCCGCGTGGTAGCCCAAATTCTGCATCACCGTGAGATCCATATCTAACGTCGATTGTTGGAATACCACACCCAATCTTGCCAAAGCCTTACCTGTTTGCTTTTTTATGTCATATCCGCACAATTCAATGCGTCCGCTACGGGCATCATACAATCGCGTAATCAGGGCGAATAAAGTACTTTTTCCTGCACCATTCGGGCCCAACAATACCGTACATTCACCCGGTTGGATGTCAAAACTCACTTGATCCAGTGCTTTTTTGCCGCCGTAAGAGAAGCTCAAGCCCTCGATAGCTAAGGCTATTTCTTTGTCATTAGCTTGTCTTAAAGGCTGGCTCATGGCTTGACGGCAACGCCCCAGGGATAATTGCCCACGCCTAGCGATTTGGTCACAGTTTGGCTGTCAAGGTCAACAATGGAAATGTCGTTGCTCACGCCATTGGTCGTGTACAGTCGTTTTTGGTCGGGTGAAAACGCCAGATTCCACACCCGTTGGCCGACCAACAAATATTTTTCGACTTCATAAGTTTTGGCATTTATCACTGCTACACGGTTGGCTGGCCCTAAGGCAACGTATCCGTGTTTGTATTCCTTATCGATAACCACCCCGACCGGCTGTATTTTGTCTTTGGCAACGCCTTGAACTTCAAAGGTTATGCGCTTTACGATCTGTTTGGTGCTGGCATCCACGATCGACAAGCTACTCGCCATCTCGGACGTTGCCCAAGCAAATTTACTGTCCGGCGTAAAGGTAACGGCACGGGGACGTGCATCGACCAAGGTGTTTTCAACGATTTCATTGGTTTTGGCATCAATCCAGTGCAGCATATTGGTCGTTTCCGACGCACTTACCACCCAGCGACTATCGGGGCTAACGGTGATGCCCTCCGGTTCTACGCCAACTTGCACCTGCTTGATAACCTTAAGCTTGGCGATGTCCATCACCGTGACTCTACTGTCATCCTCATTGGAGATATAAAGCCTGTCACCTTTAGGATTGAGCGCGAAGGTCTCGGGATCATCCCCTGATGGTAATGTCCCGATTTCCTTCAAGGTTTCGGTGTCGATCATTTTGATGATATTGTCGTCGCTAGTGGCAATGTAAAGTACCTTGTTGTCAGGGCTGATGACGATGCCTCTAGGCCGTCGCCCAACCTCAACGGTTTTGATCAGTTCGCCTGCTATTGGATCGACTATCGCCAGAGCATTGTCTTTTTCCAAGGTGACAAATACGGTTTCTGCTTGTGCAGAAGCCGTCAACAGCACTATTAGAACACCACTTAAAACCTGCTTATTCACTACTTTTACCCCATTTACATGTTGTTTCTGGTTGGTCGTAGCCTAAAGTATCCAATTCGGTTTTGGGATGCAAAAAACCTTCAATGGGCGCAACCGCAACTAAAGAACGGGGCGCAGCCAGCAACACGGGTTGACGTAATTGATGGTCCCAAGACCGAAATGATAAAGACGTTCCCTTATAACCTTGCAAAGCAAACTGGTCGCTTAACAAGTAATCTTTAATAGGCTGCAAGTCATTGGATTTTGTACGGGTTGCCGCTTCGCCAATGGCACGTACTGCTAAATAAGCACCATAATCTTCCTCTTCCATCCAACGCCCTGCTTTCTCTTTAAAACGGTTTTGGATTTGCGTGGCACCCCATTGTTCATGGGTTCGATGCCAAGATGTTGCCACTAAACCTTGCGTGCCCATAATAGGCCGTGGAATCCAGGTACGGTAATCCAGGTATTCCCCAAACTGGCCTTGTTCATCGGCAACCACCAATACGTCGTAATCCTCATCAAGCTGGGTAAAAACTGCCACGTCTGATTGTGCAGTGCGTCGCGCATCGAAGGTATGTTCCCAGATTTTTTCCTGGACGATGTTCATGTTGAATTTTTTGGCGGAGAGTTTGATTGCTTCCGCAAACAGCTTATCTTCCTTTGTGTTGCCGATAACCAAAAACCACTTCGTCCACCGTTTTTTCATCATATACTGCGCGAGTGCGTCCGCACGCATGGCGCGACTAGGCAGCAAATGCAGCACATTCACCCTGCATTCCTTGTTACGCAAAGCATCATCAACGGTTGCGACATCTAAAAGCAAAACATCCTTTGCCTCTGCTAGATCAGCAACCGTGTTAGTCAAATCAGGCGCAAGATTGGTCACTACATAAGCATATTTTTTGGCAATTTTCTGGTTAAATATATTGGCAACATTACCATCGAGCGGCACAATAAACTTCTCCAAGGAAAATTGCTGCTTAGTGTACTCACCTGTTGTGTTGTTATCCTCTATCGCAAGTTCCGCACCCGAAACGCCTTTATTTTCGATAATGGGATCAAGATTAGATAATGCAGGCAATACTTTTTGCGTTTGTGTCAGGTAAGCAATTTTGACGGCTTGTTTGCCTTTCGCAAACAACGCGTCGGGAACAAGCAATTGAAAGAAAATAAAAAAAATCAACCCTATTCGAGGTGGCAAGATGGTCGATAGCATTTTTACAGATAAGCATTTTTTAATAAACATGGTTTATTCTAAAGTATTGAACAACTTTTTTTACTTTAATTCAGCAAATTATTTATAACGTCAATATTTGAAAAATATCGCTTTAGGGTCAATACTTAACTCAACTGTTCGTCATAATCAAGTTTACTATCTTAATATTCATGTCAAAGTCTAGTCACACAACGCATACTGCCGATCATTGGTCTACTCGTGGCGCACCTGCTCCATTTAAGATCAATCGACGCATGGGTATACGTTACCTCAGAAATGATATCGGTGCATCATTGCGCAAAATTGGCCTGTTTAATTTTAACTTTGGTACAACCCATGATGTATCGGTAAAGCTGGTTGATATCAGCAGCAGAGGTGTTTTGATTGCAACAAACATAAAATTGCCCATCAACAAAAAAGTCTTTTTAACAATACGATTTGCTGACTTCAAGGAATTCGAAATGTCAGGAAAAGTTGTTAGAAAATCAGATGGTTATGTAATCATTTACGGCATAAAATTTGACTCCCTTAATAATGATTTAGCCGACAATTTACTCGCTACACAACGAAGATTAGCGTTTAAATAAGATTGTACTTGGACATTCGCCATGTTTTCGGTCGGTCAGGCAGTGTTTTTGTCAGATTCATCGCTGATAAAACAACATAACCAGTATGGCAAATATTGTACTCAGTGACATTTATGTCTATCCGGTTAAATCCCTCGCTGGTATCCGAGTACCGAGCTGGACTGTAGTGGAGACAGGTCTTAAGTACGATAGAAAATGGATGCTGATAGATTCTGAACAGCACTTTCTCAGCCAACGCCACTTACCCCATATGGCGTTGATTAAAACGGTCCTAACGGAAACCCAACTGATTCTATCTGCACCTAGTATGGATGATCTGTACTTATCGTTAGAACCTACGACGGGAGACATCATCAATAGCACGATCTGGCACGATCAGGTCGATACCATAACCATATCGGCCGAGGCGGATGAATGGTTTAGCCGTTTTCTGGATGTGGAATGTCGCCTGGTTTACCAGCCGGATAGAGCAATTCGCCGAGTTAACCCTGCTTTTGCTAAACCTGAAGACCAAACTGCGCTTTCGGACGGTTTCCCTTTTCTGCTGATTTCTGAAAATTCGCTGGCCGCTCTTAATCAAGCAATGCAGCTTAATCTATCTATATCCCGTTTCCGACCTAATCTGGTGGTGTCAGGCTGTGAAAGTTACGCTGAAGACTTTTGGCGAGAAATTACCATAGGCAAAATCGGCTTTCGACTACCTAAGCCTTGTTCACGCTGTGCAGTACCAACTATAGACCCTGAGACTGGTAAAATCGGCAAAGAGCCACTAACCACACTCAACCGCACCAGAAAATGGCAGAATAAGGTTTATTTCGGGCAAAATACCTTGCACGATGGCTTAGGTGTGCTGTTAGTCGGGGATAGCGTACATATCAATCTTACTGGTAACCAGCAACCGCCATTATAACCCGCCAACTTCTCGATCAGATCCATTCTAATTATCCGTCTCAGGCGTATCGGTATCTAAAATGCCGCTTTCCGTATTTTTCCTGGCTAATTCCGCCAACGCCTCGTATTTTGCGCGAAATGCGTCGAGATGGATTTCCTCAAGCTCCTCAATATCTAACAAAGCGTTGTGTGCTCCTTTGGTAGCCCGGATTAATTCATCCAGCTTGATTTGAATCGCTTCCGTATCGCGGTTTTGGGTGCTTTGAATGAGGAAAACCATCAAAAACGTGATAATCGTCGTCGCCGTATTAATCACCAATTGCCAAGTGTTGCTGTAATTGAACATAGGTCCCGTAATAATCCAAACCAGAATTGTCCCTACAGAAAGCACAAATACGATAGGCCGGCCACAAAACCGTGAAGAAGCTTTGGCGAACTTTGAATACCAGGTTATTTGTTTCATAAGGGCTTACTCGTATGATGATGTTAATTGCATGACGTAAGGACTACACTACCAGAAAGCCAGATTAAATCCTAAAGACCCCGTCTTTACTGAACGTATCAAATCCAGTAATATTTCAATCTAACCAGATTAAAATCTGACACCGCAAACTTTTCAGGTATCCTTGCAGATAACCTACATCAACCCCTAGAACTCATGTCCATAACTGATAGCCAAATTCCTGCCAACTTTATCCGTCATATCGTCGCTGACGATCTCAAATCCAACAAACATAACGGCAAAGTTGCGACCCGCTTTCCACCCGAACCGAATGGCTATTTGCATATTGGCCATGCCAAGTCGATTTGTTTGAATTTTGGCATTGCCGCTGAAAACAATGGCATCTGCAATCTCAGGTTTGACGACACTAATCCCGAAAAAGAAAGCGTCGAATACATGGAGTCCATCGAACGGGATGTGCAATGGCTGGGATTTGCATGGAGCGGCTTGTATCATGCCTCTGATTATTTTGAGCAACTCTATCAATATGCCGAACAACTTATTAAGCAAGCTCAGGCTTACGTTGACAGCTTATCAGCTGAAGAAATCCGGACTTATCGAGGCACACTGACCGAACCAGGGAAAGAAAGTCCAGACCGTAACCGCACCATAGAAGAAAATCTCGACTTGTTCAGGCGGATGCGGGCGGGTGAATTTGCCGACGGTCAGTATGTGTTGCGTGCCAAAATTGACATGGCCTCACCCAATATCAACATGCGTGACCCCGCCATTTACCGGATTCGCCGCGTCCATCACCATCGCACAGGCGATGCTTGGTGCATTTATCCCATGTACGATTATACCCACTGCATATCGGATGCACTGGAAGGCATCACCCATTCCTTATGTACCCTGGAATTTGAAGACCACCGCCCATTGTATGATTGGGTATTAGAACACCTAGACACGCCGTGCCATCCGCAACAGATTGAGTTTGCCCGTTTGCAACTGGAATACACCATCGTCAGCAAACGCAAATTGAATCAATTGGTGATGGAAAAACACGTCAACGGCTGGGACGATCCCCGAATGCCGACTATTGCCGGGTTACGCAGGGCGGGTGTAACGCCTAAAGCAATCCGGGATTTTTGCGAGCGTATCGGCTTAACCAAGCAAAACTCATGGATCGAGATGTCCGTGCTGGAATATTGTATCCGCGAAGACCTGAATGAAAACTCACCCAGGGCGATGGCGGTTTTGAATCCCTTACGATTGGTAATCGACAATTACCCTGACGATAAAACCGAACAACTGGTCATCAGCAATCATCCGCAAAAGCCAGAACTGGGTAACCGCGACGTGCCATTTAGCAAAGTGATCCTGATCGAACAGGATGATTTCGCCGCTTGTCCGCCGCCTAAGTTTAAACGCTTGATGGAAGGTGGAGAAGTCAGGTTGCGAGGCGCTTATGTCATTCAATGCAATGAAGTCGCCAAAGACGAGAACGGCAATATCGTCGAACTACGTTGCACGTATGATCCAGACACACTCGGCAAAAACCCAGAAGGCCGCAAAGTTAAAGGCGTGATCCACTGGGTCTCCGAAGCACATGCCCTGTCCGCCGAAATCCGGCTTTACGACCGCCTGTTTACCGTACCCAACCCAGACAATGAAGAAAATTTCTTGGACGCATTAAACCCTAGCTCCATACAGGTACTTAAGGATTGCCGTGTTGAAGCCAGCCTAGGCAAAGCCATAGCCGATAGCCGCTATCAGTTCGAACGGACAGGCTACTTTTGTTTAGATGTAAAAGATAGCGTGAACGACAAACTGGTATTTAACCGAACCGTGACCTTGAGGGATAGCTGGGAGTAGAAATGATTTCTAATGGATTAAGCTAGTGAACATTAGCTTCATCGCGACGATTAAATGAGCATATACAGTGGGCGATAACCTACCTCCCGTCACCTTGGCTATTCAGGTCGTAATTGTTTGACTTGAATATGAAGAACTAGCCAGGAACCGAACACTGCCAGCAATGAAGATATCGCCAGTAATATGAGCGTTTCTTCGTAACTAAAAAACAATAAATGAAATGCGCCTTCATATAAGCCGGAAAGATTTTCGACGGATTGTCTTAAAATCAGCATCATAACGGTCACGATAAACCACGCGGCGACACCAGAGAGAAAACCTATCCAGAAACCTGTATATAAAAACGGCCTTTGAATAAATCCATTGGTAGCGCCAACCAATTTGGCAATAATCACTTCCTCTCGGCGATTATGTATTTCCAAGCGTATCGTATTGCCTGCGATAAAAAACACCGCCAACCCCAGCACTACGGTGAGCAGCAGTGCGCCTAACTGGGCTGTAGAGACAATGGATTGCAAACGCGCAACCCAGGCCAAATCCATCTGGGCAAAATCTACTTCGGTGGATTGTTTAAAATCCTCAAACAACTTAGTTAAGCTTTGTTTGTCTACCAACGCGTCCTTGGGTAAAACTTGTATTACGATGGGTAATGGATTTTTTTCGAGTACATCAATCGCCTCGCCAAAACCGCTAAAGCCTCTGAATTCTTGCATCGCCTGCTTTTTAGTGATTAGTTTTACGTCCTTTACGTTCGGATTTTTCCGAATAGAATCAGCATATTGCTTGGCATGGGCATCAGAAATCTCATCCCGCAAAAACAAGGATATTTGGTTACTAGCTTCCAATCCTGATGTTAATTGCTGCAAGTTGACGACGACTAAATAAAAACCGCTGGCAAGCGAAATAGCGATGGCTAACACGCCAATCGTCATAGTTGACGTGAATGGCGTAGAAAACAAACGTCCAAGGCTTGAAAATAGTGCTTGGGCATGTTGATCGCGGTACGCTTTCAAGCGGTCAGTAAAGCTTCCTCCCGCTCTAGTGTTCTGCTGTATCTCCGGTTTCGCAACCTTGGGCTTATGAGGATATTTATCAATTTGCTTCATAGCTTAGCTCGCCACCAATTGCCCATGATCTAGCCTTAAGACGCGATGGTTCATTCGTTGTATCAAGGAAATATCGTGCGATGCAATCAGGGTAGTCACGCCAACTTTTTGAAATTGCTCAAATAATGCCATAATTTCTGTAGACAATTCAGGGTCGAGGTTGCCAGTAGGTTCATCGGCAATAATCATCGGCGGCTTATTGACCACTGCTCTGGCGATACCAACACGCTGCTGTTCCCCACCTGACAATCCCAGCGGAAATTTCTTTTCTTTCCCCAATAAGCCAACCTTATCCAATGCAGCGCGTACCCTGCGCGAAACCTCATGATGGCCGTAACCTGCTATCACCAAAGGCAAAGCGACATTATCAAACACTGTCCTATCCTGTAACAGCTTATAATCTTGGTAGATAAAGCCCATTTTCCTACGGATATAAGGTACATGGCGTTCGTTGATGACACTCAATTTTTGTCCGTCCAACACAATATCGCCGCGCGTTGCACGTTCCATCACCGCAATCAATTTCAACACGGTACTCTTGCCTGCGCCGGAATGTCCGGTAAGGAATGCAATTTCGCCTTGTTTAAGATGAAAGCTGACGTTCTTCAGGACATCGCCGGTCTCGGCATAGCGTTTGTAGACGTTTTCAAACTTGAGCATGGCTGGTTTTAATCGCTAACAAGTTCAGTCTTTGACGAACAAAGCATCGACAAAGGTTTCGGCATTAAAATCTTGCAGGTCATCAATGCCTTCGCCCACGCCGATGAAGCGGATGGGAATGCCGGATTGTTTGGCTAAGGCAAAAATAACCCCGCCTTTTGCGGTGCCATCCAACTTGGTCAGAACTAAGCCAGTCAAACCTATCGCTTCATTAAATAATTTGGCTTGTGACAAGGCATTTTGTCCCGTGCCTGAATCCAATACCAAGATGACTTCATGAGGAGCGGTTTCGTCCAGTTTAGCCATAATACGTTTAACTTTCTTCAATTCTTCCATCAAATTATCTTTGGTGTGCAGTCTTCCTGCGGTATCGGCGATCAGGACATCCACACCTTTTGCCTGCGCCGATTGAATCCCGTCATAAATCACGGAAGCAGAATCTGCACCAGTATGTTGGGCGACAACGTGGATGTTATTGCGCTGTCCCCAAACTTGCAATTGCTCAACTGCTGCTGCCCTAAAAGTATCACCCGCCGCTAACATGACGCTATGACCTTGTGCACTTAAGCGTTTGGCAAGCTTGCCAATGGTAGTGGTTTTACCCACGCCGTTCACACCGATAACTAATATGACAAAGGGCTTATCCTGTTTGGGAATTTGTAACGGCTTGCTACAGGGCGCGAGAATACTGAGCAATTCTTGCTTCAAGGCCAGCGTTAATGCGCTGCTATCGCTTAATTGCTGGCGTTCAAGTCGCTGGGTAAGGCGATTGATGACTTTCGTAGTGACATCGATCCCCACATCAGCCATAAGTAAGCTGGCTTCAATTTCTTCCAATAGATCTTCATTAATATCTTTGAGACCTAACGGCAAATTAGCCAGAATACTACCTATCCCGGTTCGGGTTCGTGATAGCTGGGTTTTAAGGCGCTGATAAACAGATTCTGGCGCAGGTTCTACATAAGGTTCGTCTAACTCTATTGTTGCGACTTCTGGTGCAAGCACCTTGGGCGAAATGATATCCGCTTCTGGTTTGATCTCGAGAACTGCCGGTTCGGGACGCGCTTTCTTAACGGATGACTTAACTTCAACAAAACCATACCGACTATAAAAACTAATGGCAATCAGCGGCAACATTAACAATGCAGCAAAGCCCGTATGGGCAATTACAATCCATAACGGCATGGCAAATTTATAGCCGACAACGCCTAAGCCCACTTGTACAAACAGTAGAAAACTTAACCATAATCCGGCTTTTTGTACCGATTTTGAATTTTTTACAGCAGCAGCAACGAGCATTAGCCCGTTTAGAAGGATGAAACAGGCTAGAGCGCCTACTCGGTGTAACCAATTCACCGCAACTTGGGTTGCGTAAGACATCTCACCCGTTTTTGCCATCAAGCCATTCAAGATGCCCTGATAATCAGCCTCCGGCCACCATTGGCCATTACATTGAGGAAAACCGGAACAGGCCACCGTAGCATGGTTGACACTTACCCAACTACCTAAGGCGATTTGCAAGAACAGTAACACTATCGCAAATCGAGCAAACCATAAAGGGCCTGTACGTTCGACAGAACGTGAAATATCTCGGTCAGTCCGCAAATGCAGCCAGAAAAATGACCAGAAAACCGTCATCCCTAACAACAGATGCCCTGTTATCAGAAGTGCTTGATCGGGTGCTTTTAAAATCCCTATCCCTAAAGCCACTTGCAAACCCAGCAATCCCGCCAGACCAAAAGCTGCCATCACTGCTGCGGCACGGCAATGCGCTTGCCACCAGGCCATCAACAGCACCACTAAGGTAACCGCAGCAAGTGCGTATGCAGCCTTAAAATGAACATCTTGCGGCTGAATAAGGCCAAACAGGGGTTCAATTCCCATTACCCTGGTTAAAGATCCAGCAACAATGACTATCAGCGTTAAAACGACGCCAAACAAAGTTATTTTTCTAAACATTTGTTTCCATTAACCAATTTGTGAAATTCGCAATAAGTGCATGAGATCACTTTTTACTTTGTAGGGATCAAAACCCGGTTCGTACTGCATCATTAAATTACCCATCGGATCCATTAACAACAACAGTCCATCCGGTATACTGCCATTTCTGAGTCCGGCAATTTTATTCAGTAATACCGCGCTGGGTTTAACTTTTAACAGCACTTTATCATCAAGCAACCATTGATTTGCGACTTCTGGCTGCACATCTTTTAAAAAAATAACAGCCCGCCGTGTGCGGGTTAAATCTTTGTTCATCATCAACCGCAGTTGCTTGGTCTTATGAATGGCATCAATACAGATTTTATTACAGTCGTCTTGCGGGACTACATTCAATGTCACCCAATGACCTTTAAGTTCGGCGATATTATCGGTGGAAAAAACGTCCAAGCCTACTAAATCGCTACGTTCGGTTGCCACTACTGGAGTAATAAGCTGCCCCTTATTGGTCTTACCTTCGATAAAAGGTGCTTTTCCACCCAACATCCAGGCTATCGTAAAAGGAATAATGGCCATCCCGAATATCAGCAGGATAAATAATCGATTCTTTTTTTGTTGATCAATCATATAGTTTCTTAAACCCGTACTTAACAAAAAGTATGGTGAGCGTTATCGCCAATAGAAACCATTGTACCGCATACCCGACGTGTTTTTCAGGTGTCATGGTTTGCGGCAGTTGCCATTCTCGCGTAAATCCGTTCGTCGCTTGTTTATCCAGTTCAATCTGGAAACTGAACAATGGACAATTGAGTTGCTTGGCTAATACATTAGTATTAATGACTTGCACTAAGGCAGGCCAGCTATTGCTTGGAATTTCAGCCCCTGCTAATTTTAAGCCTACGCTGGGAAAACGATTAATTCGACCTGTGATCATGATTTCCTTAATATCGACTTTAACATCAGGTAAATCGGCTCGGCTTTTACCTAAAGGCAACCATCCTCGATTGACCAAAACCGCCTTATTTTCGTTTTTTAGCCTGAATGGAGTCAATACAAAATAACCCACCCTGCCCTTGCTTACCTGATTGTCGAGTAAATATTGGTGACTGGTATCATAATGTCCTACGGCTTGAATGGGCTTGTACAAAAGCACTTCCGCTTTGTCTGGCATGTTTGCCGACAAAATCAAGGTTTCTGTTGCTTGGCGTTGCTCTTTTAGGTTGATTAATACCCGTTTTTCTTCCGCACGGTTAAGCTGCCAAATGCCGAGCGAAATCAGAAGAGGCAGCAAACATAGATAAACTATTAGGGGGACGCGCTTGTATTTCATTAATATATTAATTAATGTTAAATATCAGTTAGTTATACGGAATCTCACGACAGTGACTACAGTCACACCTAAAACGTTTAATCACTGTTTTCGCGAAATGTCGGCTGTCTAATGAGCTGAAGTCGGATGCGACCGATAAAATTGAAGCCCCTGTGCAAGTCGTTTTTGTCTAAGGACTAACATATCACTACGTAACGCCCCATTTTCAAATGCACGATTTACACAAAACATGGCATCGTAAATTTTTTCGTAGTTATAAGAAATTAAAAGCAAATCAATCCCAGCATTCAGAGCATTCACACTAGAATTACATAGGCCATGGCTGTCTGCGGCCCCCATGGTCAAATAGTCTGAAATGAGTACACCTTTGAATTGCCAAGCGTCTCTGATAATATTTTTTACTACCTTATACGAGAAAGATACCGGATTGACTCTATCAACTTTGGTTAATATCACATGACTAAGCATTATTATTGCATCCGAGTTTTCAACGATTTGCTTGAATGGCAGCCAATCGTGTTTATTCAGTTCGCTAACCGATAATTCAAGCTCTGCTAAAAAATGGTGTGTATTATTTACCACCTGACCAATACCAGGAAAATGCTTAAATGTTGCCTTCATTCCTTGGCTTTCTAAGCCATTAATACTAATCCCAATCAGTTGTCATTGATACCTTCTCTAAAGAGAGAAGGTCGGGATCAAGATCAAACGGTTAAAAACCGATTGGGGTTACGATTATTTACTTCGCGTCATCGGGATAATTTAAGCGCAATTGCCCTGGGTGTTATTGTTGGTAACGAGTAGGGTCTTGTGATTTGGCTTCCGTAAAACCTAGCGATCTTAGTCGGCACGCATCACATACCCTGCAAGCCCGACCTTGTTCGTCGGCAGAATAGCAAGAGACAGTTGGAGCATAATTAACACCCAGATTTGTTCCCAGCTTGATAATTTCAGCTTTGCTTAAGGCTATAAGCGGGGTGTGGATGGTGAAATGTTCGCCTTCTACACCGGCTTTAGTGGCAAGATCGGCTAATTGTTGGAAAGCCTTGATAAATTCTGGTCTGCAATCGGGATAACCTGAATAATCGACTGCATTAACGCCAATGAATATGTCCCTTATTTTTAACACTTCCGCCCAGCCTAGAGCAAAAGCAAGAAAGATGGTGTTTCTCGCTGGTACGTAGGTTACGGGTATGCCTGCTTCGAGTTTATCGGGAACTTGAATTTTTTCATCGGTGAGGGCTGAACCGCCGATAGAACCCAGTCCAAGTTTGACGATTTTGTGGTCTTTTACTTGATAAGCCTTAGCTATCTCACTGGCGGCCTTTAACTCGGCATTATGCCTTTGTCCGTAATCGAAACTGAGTGCATAGCAATCAAATCCCTGTTGCTGGGCGAGAGCCAGCACGGTGATAGAATCTAACCCGCCGGATAATAGGATGATGGCTTTTTTGGACATTAACGGCTATTTACCTCTGGCATCGTCCCAAAGCAATTTATGGAGCTGGATTTGGAAGCGCACGGGCAATCTATCATGCAATATTTTATTGGCTAATTCGGTAGGATTTTGCTGTCCCATGACAGGCGAAAACAATGCTTCACAACAATCTGTCAATTGATATTCTGATAATATCTGTTTTGACCAAGCGTAATCTTCGTCATTACCAATGACGAATTTCACTTGGTCGTTTTTGGTTAAGTACTGGATATTTTGATACAGGTTTTTACTTACTTCACCAGAACTTGGCGTTTTAAGATCCATCACTTTGATGGCGCGAGGATCTACAGAAGACACATCCAAAGCACCGCTGGTTTCCAAAGAGACAACATAGTCCAGATCGAGCAGCTTGGTCATCAACTCTAGGCATGAAGTCTGTGCCAGCGGTTCGCCGCCAGTTATAGTGACATAACGCGTCCCGTAGCTTTCGACTTCGGCAATAATGTCGCTGATGTCTTTTTTTTCGCCCCCAGTGAAAGCGTAAGCAGTATCACAATAACCACATCGTAACGGACAACCTGTAAGCCTGATGAAAACGGTGGGAATGCCGACGGTGCTGGACTCCCCTTGCAGGGAGTAAAAAATTTCCGTTATTCGCAGTGAACTCACAATTACTTTGGGCTTCCATCAAGTATAAGCAGTTTTTTTTGCGCTAATCCTGCAGCTCTGGAATTTGCAAATTCTGACGTTATTCGAGTCAGATATTCACGGGCTTTTGAAGGATTTTTCTCTTCCATTTCGATATAACCCAGCTTTAGAAGTGCATCCGGAACTTTTGTAGAATTAGGGTAGGTTTCAATCACGCTATTGAAGGCTTTACGGGCAGATGTATTATCCTGATTAACCCGATGGGCTTCACCTAACCAGTATTGTGCATTGCTCGCGTAAGAGCTGCCAGGATGGCTAGTTATAAAAGCATTAAATTCAGTTATTGCTTGGGCAGTACGACCATTCCTAAGATCATCATAGCCTTGCTGATATTCCTGTTTTTCGGCATCTGAGACTTGAGCAGAACTAGCATCAGAAGGCTGTACGGTTGCCGCCGCCGCAGGTGCCGCGGTTTCGGATGTAGTATCAGGCTGCGCTTTACTTGCAGCATCGTCGGTAGCAGCAGGTGCTGGGGATTCTGTTGCACCTGGGCCAGATTCTATTGAAGTTGATGGATCAACAGGCGTTTCTGCCGACGGCTGCCCTGCACCGGATTTATTTTCGATGTTTTGGATGCGGTCATCAAAATCCGTAAACATGGTTTTTTGCTGCTTTTTTAGCTCCTCTATTTGAGAGGCTTGCTCTTCGACCTTACCCGTAAGCTGCTGGACTTCCGTTTGCATTTGCTCTATCCGCTTCATCATCTCATAATCTGAGGTTAATGCTGCTGCGGGTGGCTTAGCTGCATTCAGTGCCGGATTAGTCGATGTATCAACAACCGGAGGCAACTCAGCACAAGCGGTGCTGCAAGCGCAGAGTAGCAATGCAATTCGTGCATTCATCAATGCTTACCTCTGATAAGACAATTCAGCACGACGATTGCGCTCGTAAGAGCCTTCATCACTGCCAAAAACGGCAGGTTTTTCTTCGCCGTAGCTAATCAGGGTCAATTGACCATCGGTAACGCCTTGGGCTTTCATCATGCCTGCAACGGCTTTTGCGCGTTGATCGCCTAATGCAATGTTATATTCAGGTGAGCCGCGTTCATCCGCATGACCTTCCAGTGTCAATTTTTGGTTAGGATGGGCAACCAAATATTTCGCATGGGCATTGATGACTTGGATAAAATCCGGTTGGACTTCACTGCTATCCAGCATGAAATAAATCGTACTTCTGGATAGGGGATTATTAGGATCAGTGAATTCAGGGCCGAGGAAAGAATTATTGCCGGTTACGCCGGTATAACCCGCTCCAGCCATTCCTGATAAGGTTGAAGCACCATTCAATCCGCTGGTTGAAGCGTCGTTAATGCCGCTGGCAGCATTTTGTCCGGCATTAAGGCCGTCCGTTGCTTCGTCTTCACTGCAACCGGATAAAGCGAATACAGCCGCCAGTAAAATCCATAATATTTTGTTTAATTTCATAGTCTTTGTTCCTGAGTTATTGATTGGGTTAGGTGGTTTTTAAGGAGCCCAGGCAGGTTCGCGTACGCCGCCATTGCTAAAAGCCAATTTTTGCTGCATTTTACCATCTAAAGACACGGCGGATAAGTAAGCCGTACCGCCTTTTTTGGTAGCATACAAAACCATCGTGCCATTGGGCGCAAAGCTGGGTGATTCATCGGCAGGGCCTGTCGTCAACACGTTGATCGACTTGCTGCCGACATCCATCACACCAATACGGTAATCACCGCCGTTGCCATGCACCATTGCTATGCTTTTGCCATCGGGTGAAAAGCTGGCACGGGCATTATAATCGCCGGAAAAAGTGATCCTTTTCTCTCCACCACCGTTGCTTGACACCATATACAGTTGCGGCTTACCGCCACGATCAGAGGTAAATACGATGTTGTTGCCATCGGGCGACCAGACTGGTTCGGTGTCAATCGAATAGCTTTTGGTCAATTTGGTTAATGAGCCGGATCCCAGATTGAGCGTGTAAATGTCGGGGCTGCCATCTTTAGATAAGGTCAGTGCCAGTTTGTTGCCATCAGGAGACCATGCAGGAGCGCCATTGATGCCAGGGAACTCCGCAACGCGCTTGCGTTGACCGGTTGCCAAAATCTGTACGTAAATCGCGGCTGTCTTTCGCTCGAAAGACACATAAGCCATTTTGCTTTTATCCGGCGACCAGGAAGGTGACATCAAAGGCTCTTGCGAGCTGGCGATAGTTTGTGGATTAAAGCCGTCGGCATCTGCCACCTGGAGCTGACTTTGCTGCTTATTGTTAGTCACATAGGCAATGCGGCCGCTAAACGCACCTTTTTTGCCCGTCAATTTTTCAAAGATCATGTCTGCAATTTGGTGGGCTGTCCGACGTAAGTCAGCAGCAGATGAATTCATCTGATAACCGAGCAATTGGCTGCTTTTCAGCACATCCAGCAACTGAAATTGCACGCTGTACTGACCGCCTGTACCACCGCCAACCTGGCCCACCACCAGATAATTCTGGTTTAATGCCTGCCATTCAGGGAATTGGACAGCAGAAGCAGAACTCGGCCTACTCCGCATATATTGTTCTGCCAACATTTTGAAATAGCCGCTACGCGCTAGATCGGCATTAATAACCGAGCTGACATCTACAGGTGCACCGGAGGTGGCAAACGGTACGACGGCAACGGGAGTGCCGCTATCTGAGCTTTCGGTGATGTCGATAGTTAGTTCGGCCTGACTCAGCGGCGCGAAGGCAAGCATTAAGCCTAATATCAGGATTTTTTTAAGGAAATTCACGTTTCTACCTCGTTAAGCCTATAGTCTGAAACACAATAGTTGTAATAGTTATATCTTCAAAGCATTAATATATCATGAATATCAATAGGATATTAGCAATAGTTAAGCCTAACTTTAAGAATTAAAATTAAAAATAAGCGGCTTAAAATATTTGTAGAATAATTCTCTATCTGGCGGGACAGGTAGTGGTGAAGCCTTGTTGATAGCATTTTCTACCGAACGGGCAAATAAATCATTACCGTTACAGTTGGCAGTAGCGTCCATTACTGTTCCATCGGATGTTAGCTTTACTTTTACAGTACATCTCGAACCGGTAGAACCAGGCGGTGGAAACCAGCTATTGTGTACTTTGGTCGATATAAGATTTTTGTATTTTGCGATTTCGGCTGCATTTGCAGCTGCGCTGGCTTTTGCCGCCTCTGCTTTGGCTTGTGCGGCGGCTTCGGCTTTAGCCTTCTTATCAGCTTCGAATTTTGCTTGTTCTGCGGCGGCTAATTCGGCAATACGTTTTGCTGCGGCTTCTTTTGCTTCAGCTTCCGCTGCTTTTTTGGCTTCAGATTTTGCTTGAGCAGCCGCTTCTGCGGCAGCTTTCGCTTTTGCCTCGGCGGCGGCTTCTTTTTTAGCTTCGGCAGCCGCTTGCTTTTTCGCTTCTGCTGCTGCGGCTTTTTTTGCCTCAGCCTTTTCCTTGGCGGCTGTATCCGCTTTGACATCAGCCGCCGCTTTTTTGGCTTCTTCCTTAGCTTTTGCTATTTCCAGTTTTTTTGCTTCAGCTTTGGCCTCGGCGGCAGATTCTGCTTTAGCTATTTCTTTTTTCTTGGCCTCTGCTTTTTTATCCGCTAAGGCTTCAAGTTTTTTGGCTTCATCTTTTGCTAAAGCTTTAGCATTTTCTTCTTTCTTTTTTGCATCTGCCACTTTTTTTGATTCAGCTTTTTCTTTGGCGAGTGCTTCTGCTTTAGCTGCTACCGCCGCTTTTTTAGTTTCTTCCTTTACCTTCGCTTCTTCCTGCTTTTTTGCTTCGGCCTTTGTCTCGGCGGCAGCTTTAGCTGTTTCTTCTTTCTTAGCCTCTGCTTTTTTTGCGGTTTCTTCTTTTATCTCAGCTTTTTTTGTCTCAATGGCTTCCAGTTTTTTTGTTTCAGCTTTGGTTTTTTCAGCCGCTTCCTTCTTAGCCTCTGCTTTAGCCTGGGCTACTTCCGCTGCTTTTTGATCAAGCAATTCTGCTTGTTTTTCTTCGGCTTTTTTAGTTGCAACTGCTTGTTCCTTTTCCTGCTTTTGTTCTGCTACCTGCTTGGTTCGTTCGACAGACTTGCTTGCTGTAGGTGTTTCCGTTATTGCGGGAACACTTGTATCCTCTACGGTTGTGGCATGAATGATGACTGTAGCTAACTTCGATTCCTCTGCTTTAGGCTTAAAAAATGCGCTTAAGCCAAACAACCCCAGTAAAGTAAGATGCAAAACTAAGGCTAAAGTGAAGGCCCTTGTATGCTTTTTTTGACTATCCATTTAACTTTTATTGGTTGTCTTCCAACTTGCAGAGGAATCCCATATCAGGCACTCCAGCATTTTTTACTGCTAAGATAACCGTGAATACGGAACCATAACCCACGCTTTTATCAGCATTAATCTTAACTTGAGCGTTTTTATTTTTGCTTAACAGCGCTGTAATACGGTCTTTTATCTCATCTGGTTGCACCAATTCCTTATTCTCGTCATCGACATTAATATAATGTTGTCCGTTTGCCTCGATTGAAATAACTATATGGGGGACACCTTCTTTTTGCTCGATGACAGAAGATTCACCTACAGGTAAATCCACTTCCACACCCGTTTGCAACATAGGTGTGGTTATCATAAAAATAATTAACAATACCAAGGTCACGTCGATATAAGGGACGACGTTGATTTCAGCCATTGGTTTTCTGCGCTTGGTCTTTCTCATTTCATGTGCGCCTGTCTTTGTAGCAATACGACGAATTCTTCGACAAACAATTCGTACCGACCCGTTAAGCTATCCAGCCGCGTAGAAAAACGGTTGTAGGCGACCACCGCAGGAATCGCAGCAAATAAGCCGATAGCCGTTGCGATTAACGCTTCGGCAATACCCGGTGCAACCTGCGCCAAAGTTGCTTGTTTGACTGTGCTTAATGACATAAAGGAATTCATGATCCCCCATACGGTGCCGAATAAACCGACGTAAGGACTGGTTGAACCCACTGTTGCCAGAAAAGCCAAATGCTCATCTAGGCGATCAAGCTCTCTCGACAACTCAATACGCATGGCACGTTGGGCGCTTTCAACTTGCACCATCGGCTCGACGGTTCCGGTTTGCCGCATCCGTGAAAATTCTTTGTAACCCGCCAGAAATATTTTTTCTATGCCTTCCGGTTCAAAATCTTTTGCCGCCAGTTTTCTGTAAAGATCAGCTAACGCCACGCCTGACCAAAATTCGCCTTCAAACTCTTCAGTAATTTGTATTGCGCGGCTAAGTTCTTTGCGCTTGGAAAATATGAAAGTCCAGGATGCCACGGATGCCACAATCAGTATTAGCATGACAAATTGGACGACAAAGCTGGCCTCAAGGACGAGATGAAAAATGGACAAATCAGTATTCATGTTTTAACTGCTCTAATAAATTTTCAGGAATGGCTTTGGGTTTCAACGTATTTACATCAAGGCAAGCAATGCGTACTTCGCCCGCCACTAATATTTCGTTATCCCGTGTTATGTGTTGTACAAATTCGATACTGGCTTTTTTAAACTGTTTTATATCGGCGCTTACCGCTAATAACTGATTAAACCGCGCCGGTTTTTTATAATCAACTGCCAGGGAACGCACGGCAAAGATGATGCCTTCACTAACCATCAGTTCATCCTGCTCGTAACCCATTGCCCTGAGCAATTCGGTTCTTGCCCGCTCAAAATATTTCAGGTAATTGGCGTAGAACACCACGCCACCCGCGTCAGTGTCTTCATAATAGACGCGAACAGGCCAAAAAAACGGTTTATTCAAACAAATCCCCGGAAACACCCAAACTTTTTGGGGGCTTCATGCCAAAGTGCAAATATGCTTGTTGCGTGACGACACGACCACGCGGCGTACGCATGATGAAGCCTTGTTGCAATAAGTACGGTTCCAAGACATCTTCTATCGTGCCACGCTCTTCATTAATTGCCGCAGCCAAGGTATCTAGTCCCACTGGGCCACCGGAAAAATTGTCTATCATCGCCATCAATAATTTACGGTCAAGTGCATCAAAGCCGTTAGTATCCACACGCAACATGTCTAGAGCCTGAACAGAAATAATTTCCGTTATTACTCCATTCGCCTTAACTTCGGCATAGTCCCGCACCCGGCGCAGCAAGCGGTTGGCGATACGCGGTGTACCACGGGAACGACGGGCGATTTCATAAGCCCCTTGCGGTTCCATGCTAATGCCTAATACATTCGCCGAACGCATGGCAATACTGGCTAACTCTTCAACCGTATAAAATTCCAGGCGTTGGACGATACCGAAACGATCCCTAAGCGGCGATGTCAATAAACCAGCCCGAGTTGTCGCACCGACTAAGGTAAACGGCGGCAAATCCAGCTTGATCGACCTTGCGGCAGGACCTTCCCCTATCATCAAATCCAGTTGGTAATCCTCCATCGCTGGATACAAGATTTCTTCAACTGCGGGACTCAATCGATGTATTTCATCAATAAACAGCACGTCATGGGCTTCAAGATTGGTCAGCAAAGCCGCCAAATCCCCCGCTTTTTCAAGCACCGGCCCTGAAGTTTGGCGAATATTAACACACATTTCCGTGGCGATGATATTGGCTAAGGTGGTTTTACCTAGGCCAGGAGGGCCGAAAATCAGGACATGATCCAAGGCTTCCTTACGTGCCGTCGCCGCTTGGATGAAGATTTCCATTTGGGCACGCAGCTCTTGTTGGCCAACGTAGTCAACTAAGCGTTTTGGCCTTATAGCGCGGTCTTGGCGTTCTTCGTCGGGCTGGCTGTTGCCGCTTATCATGCGGTCGGATTCGATCATTAATTAAAGGTAAGTTGGCTTATGACGTGGCTACAATAAACGAAAAGGCATTTTGCCTACATGGAATTCCATCTTATGCATTACTAACTGTCAGAAAAAGTCATTAATAAATGAACAAAAGTCACAATAATAAACACATATACCGCCATGTTTGCGAAGCGAGCTGATATCAAAAACAGTTTATTATTGGTTGGTAGTAAATAGTAAAACAAAAAAAGTACATTTGGGGTAAGAAATAAGCATACTAAAACTGCAGAATACGAATGCGTACGCGCCCACAAAACACGTATTTGATCGGTATATGGGATTAACAACTTATCCTTATGAGGTTGCTGGTACATTGCGCTATGTTGTACGCAACAAATGCCAAGTACATCCTGTGCTAGATAACTTTTTCTTTCATCAATGCAGTTGTTATATGTCCCGATCCCTTCTATCTCATTCCTCATATAAGAATTCAGCGATAGCAGTAACGGGAAAAGATAAAATAAAAACCAAGTGAACCAGTTGTGATTGTTGGTTATAAGCTTGTTATCAATGTTGTGTGCCATTAAGTAAGCCCTTAATCCTTTCTGTTTTTGCCTTATCAAGTGCTGTAGTTCCATCACGACTGCGAATGTTTTTATTTGCACCTGAATTAAGCAACTCTATTAAGGCTTCGGCATGACCTGTCTGAGAAGCCTTCATTAAGGCTGTTTCCCCATAACAATTTTGCCTATCGACATCAGCGCCTCGTTTAATTAAAAATTTTATTACTTCGGTATCATTTGCAAATGCAGCATCCAAAAGTGGTGGACCCGAACGGTCAAATTCATTCACATCAGCACCTGCATCAATTAATTGATTTAAAATTGGCATGAATTTTGTACTGTTCCGTAAATTAGGAATAGTGTAATGTATCGGCCCATCATATCCAGCACCGGGTTCTAAAGAACCTGCTTTACCTTCAGCTATCATTTTTTGGACAACCACTTCACTTCCGTAATGTTGAAGTGCTTTCATAAGAGGTGTCTCTTCCGAGCCAAACGATAACATTAAATGTGCGGCGAGTGTCCATGGCAAAAAACACATCGTCAGTATTCCAAATGAAACAATAATGGAAAATATTCTATTCATGTTTATCAATCTTTAACATGCGCTAACGTAGGATGTTGATGAACGAAGGGACGAGCATCTTTCGCGATTGATGCGGTTCGTGCATCACCAACACAAGCGCATTAAACTAAAGAATTCTATCAATATCTTGACGGCTTAATATACTGATTATTTCTACCGTATCATCCATGATGCGGTAAAAGATGCTGTCTACGCCGCACACGCTCCGCCGGTATCCGGCGCGGATATAATCCACGGACGGGTAAAGCATAGGGTTGTCCGCGATTTGCCCGAAGCGTTCAAACAATGCATTAAAATAGCTGTCGGCTTGCGCTTCGCCAAATTGGACTACGCCATACTGGTATATACGCCATAAATCCTCCTTGGCGGCTTCCGTAAGCCTATAGCTTGCCATCGCGCCGCAGTTCTGCCTTAAATTCGGCTTTCATGTCTTCGGCAGTCTGTTCGACAAACCCGCTGGTTTCGGCTTTGACCAGCTTGGCGTGGATGTAGTCAAGTCCGCCCTGCTGTGCCCGCGCCTTGCGGATAAGGTCGTTGACGATTTCGCTTTTGCTGGTGTACTCCTCGCTTTCAACCAAGGCATTAAGCCAGTTGTCGTTGGGTGTCGTAATGGTGATGCTTTGTCTGGGCATGGCTATTTTCGGATTTGGTGCAATTATGATACGTTTTTACACCATTTCTGCAAGCATTGTCAAAGTTAAGCTCTGAACAAGTTGATTCCGCTCATGGTTCGACAGGCTCACCACGAACGGAATCAACGCCTAACCGTTCGTCCTGAGTTTGTCGAAGGACTTTATCAGAGCTTCCCAAATAACCCTATCTCACCGCACCCTGCAACGCCAGCCGGATAATCTCCTCACAACTTTTGCCTTCGACACCGATATTTTGCACCATTTTACTAGCATCTAAGGGCTTATAGCCTAATGAACATAAGGCACTGATGGCTTCCTGCTTGGGGCTGGCATTTGATATAGTCATTACCGAGCTGACTGTCTCGATGTTAGATATTGACGATTCCCCCAAATCCGGCAAGCGGTCACGCATTTCAATGACCAACCGTTCGGCGGTTTTTTTGCCTACGCCGGGCAACCTTACCAAGGCTTGGGTGTCGTTATTGTAAATACAGCGATGGAATTCTTCGGCGGTCTGGCCGGATAATATCGTCAATGCCAGTTTAGGGCCGACACCATTGACCTTAATCAACGTCCTGAACATCGTTCGGTCGGCTTCGGTGGAAAAGCCGAATAAAATGTGTGCATCTTCCCTTACCACTAAATGCGTATGCAACAAGATTTCAGTACCGATGGCGGGTAGGTTATAAAACGTGGTCATCGGCGCTTCCACCTCATAACCCACGCCTTGCACATCCAGCAACAATAAGGGCGGGGCTTTGTGGATCAGTTTGCCGCGCAAAAAGCCGATCATTTACCCCAACCTTTTTGTAAGCGCAACGCAGTCTGCTGATGATGGGCATGGCAGATACAAATGCCCAGCGCATCGCTGGCATCAATTTGCATTTCGCCTTGAATATTTAACAGAATTTTAACCATGTGCTGTACTTGCGTCTTTGCCGCATTACCTTTCCCGACGACGGCTTGTTTGACTTGCTTGGCAGAATATTCAAACACCGGCAAACCCGCCGCCTGCACTGCGCAGATCGCCGCCCCACGCGCCTGACCCAATTTTAAGGCAGAGTCGGCGTTGATGTGCATAAATACCTGTTCGATAGCCATTTGCTCCGGCTGATAGCGTTCCACCACTTCCAATAATCCTTTGAATATCTGCTTAAGCCGCTCAGGAAAATACTCCGCCGTCACCCGAATACTGCCGCTGGCGATGTATTGGAAACCGTGCGGCGATTCTTCAATCACGCCGTAACCTGTCAATCGTGAGCCGGGGTCTATGCCTAATATTTTCATTAATCATTGTAAGTTGGGGTGTGGTACGAACCCCAACATTGGAGGCTTAACACAAAATTGACTGGGATTATGTGGAATATTCACGCATTTTTCCGGTAAATTACCTCAGCAAAAACTTTGTTTGGTTGGTATTTTATCACCGTAGCATAGCCTTAGAGTAAGGTTTAACCTTAAAACTGGATAAGACGATGTTAACACTAAAGAAAATTTAACTTTTTTGGAGATAATTTATGAGCAAAAACATCAAAAATATTTTTGTAACAATGACCTTGCTTGCGTCATTTTGGGGCGTGATAGCGAATGCAATGACAGACCCTGTTATCTATCCAGCTTGCGTTTCCATAGCAGGGAAACCTTCTGTTTTAGGGTCACAGGCGCAAAAGCGTTTTTTAGCCATAAATAACGCTTTCGACGCTGCCTTAAGCTATTCTCGAAATACCCTTGGGTTAACCGATACCTCTGCTGATGGGATAATTTGGGGAATAAATTCTGCCAAATCAGAGTGGCTAAAATGGCGCGGCTTTCTTGATAACCTGGATCTTAGGATTATTAATGTCGCTCTGGCGCTTGGAAGTCCTAATATCAAGATACACGAATTCTTAGTTATTCCAGTGAATCGTTCAACATCTATGGCGTATAACTTTGTACATAATAACCCCAATGAAACCTTAGCCAAACGCTGGTTAACATTAAGGAAGAAATTACAGTCAATTATTTATCTTTCCGATAAGCTCGCACAGGATGGCGCTGAGTGCAGTATCAATCCCTATTTTCAGACTCCATTAGTGGTATTTAACCCCATACCACCGTTTGTTAAATAATCAACTGGCACAAATAGCCTGTTATCTATGTTTTTCATCGTTCCCACGTTCTACGTGGGAATGCCGCAAGGGGCGCTCTGCGTCCCGTACCGCAGGAGCGGTACAAGAAATGTTCCCACGCGGAGCATGGGAACGATGAGAAGTTTGCTCCAGCGTCACGTCTCACCAAACATCTATCTCCATCAAGCCAACCTGCCCCGCGTAGTTACTCGCACTCGAATAACGCCAGTGTTCAGGCAGGTTTACGTAGCCGCGTTTTACCGGATTGGCATGGATGTAATCTAATTTCTCGCGCATCATCGCCTCGCTAAATATCAGTTCGGCATGTACGCCCTCCTGCCAAAACTGAAATTCCCGATCCTGCTTGTGCGCTAATTTGGCAAAACGCAAGCGTGCCAACAACGTCTGTGCATTCTGTAGCTTAAGGTAGTCGATAATCTTCCGGGCAGTAAAGGATTTGAAGCTGCTCACGCAAAGGTTTAAGTTTTGCGCTTGGGCGATAAAGTGTAAATGATTTTCTAAAATGACGTAGCCATACAGCCGTAAGCCTTCGTTTTCCCGTTGGTATCGCCAATAATCCGGCAAGATTTCTACCGTGTCAGGACGAGTAAAAACAGGCAACCATTCTACAACGGTACAGGTCAGAAAGTGAGGTTTATCGGGTTCGGTTATGGTGTAGCGTCTTCTTCCCATTTGTTGGTTGTATTATTGGACTGGACGCTGGAGCGTCTGGGGTTGCGTTCCCACGCTGGAGCGTGGGAACGATATGCTGTGATTGTTTAACTTGTTTTTTGGTTTACTCCAAGCCTTCCATAATCTCATCACTAATATCCGCATTGGAATAGACATTCTGCACGTCATCCAGGTCTTCCAGACGGTCAATCAGGCGCATCATTTTCTCGGCGGTTTCGGCATCCAACTCAGCTTGGATTGCTGCTTGCATCGTGACTTCGGCGTTATCCGGCTCGAATCCCGATGTAACCAAGGCTTCTTTGACGGCAAGATACGTTTCTGGCGTGGTCATGACATCCACGGAACCGTCGTCATAAGCGACCACATCCTCAGCGCCCACTTCCAGTGCGGCTTCCATTAGGGCATCTTCGTCGATACTGGGTGCGTAGCTGAGTATGCCTAACTTGTTGAACAGGTAAGCCACTGAGCCATCCGTACCTAAATTGCCGCCCGCTTTGGTAAAGGCATGACGGACTTCGCCGACGGTGCGGTTGCGGTTATCGGTCAGGCAATCGACGATGACCGCCGTGCCACCAGGGCCGTAACCTTCATAGCGGACGTTTTCGTAATTTGCGCCTTCCAATGCACCAGAGGCTTTTTTGATGGCGGTGTCGATGGTGTCTCGGCGCATATTGGCACCTAATGCTTTGTCGATTACAGTGCGTAAAGTTGGATTGCTTGCCGCATCCGGCCCACTGGTTTTTACCGCTACGGTGATTTCGCGCAGCATTTTGGTGAAAATTTTTCCGCGCTTGGCATCTTGCCCGGCTTTTCTATGTTTGATGTTAGCCCATTTACTGTGTCCAGCCATTATCTCTCTCTACAATTACAGTCTTAAAAGTTGGAATTTTACCAGTCCGTTTATCGCTTATCGAATGATGGCTATCTTTGTGGCAAAAAAATCACTGCCATTTCTAACGATAGTGAGAAATCTTATTTTAGGTAGCCTAAGATTTCTCACTACCGTTCGAAATGACAAAACACAATCAGTCGAACAAATATTGGTTTATTATTGCACAAATGAAATTTATAAAATGTATGCTAAAACAGCCATCAAACTAGCTTCTTTTGTATAATTATCAGCTAATTGTCGCACGATAGGTCGGTCACATATACCACCAAAGCCTATGACGGTAACGCCCGGTTGTTTAGCTTCCATATCCGTTTTGCCATCGCCGATAATGGCTAAAGATTGCTTACCATTCAGCAATTGCTTACAAATCTCCCCTTTGCCACCTGACCTCGCCAACGGGGAAATCACATCAAAGCTTAAGTAACTACCGTCGGAATTAAAACTGACATCGACTGCATGGACATTATGTTCCGGTACGTTTAAGGCTTTTGCCAACGGCAGGATTGCCTGCCGCAAGCCGCCACTGATAATGTGGACTTCCTTGTCCTGCGCTAATAAGGTGGTGAAGACTTCTTTAACACCATCTACCATTTCTTGGATGTACAAATCAGCCAGTTTGGCTATGCCGGTCTGGCTAGGCTGTATGGTCTCCAAGCGCTTTCCGTACACTGCTTCAAGCGGCAGTTCTCCATTCATGGCAGCATCGGTCAGGCGAGCCATTTCTTCGCCCACACCTGCCCACTTTGCCAATTCGTCTATGCCCTCTATCTTGCTTAAGGTACTGTCGCAATCAAAGCAAATTACGTCATAACTCATAGACTAATTTGCTTGGCGTTGCACACCGGGGTGAGATTGCAAATTTGCTGCATGATGGTATCCGGCACGGGCTCGGACACGCTAATAACTGCCATTGCCTGATCTTTGACATCGACCGTACTCACTTGCATCCGAGTGATATTGATATTGGCATTACCCAATACCGAGCTGATTGCTGAGATCACGCCCGGCCTATCGTCATGACGAGTAACTATCAAAGTGCCTTCTGGGACAACTTCAATATCAAAATGGTTGATGCACACCAAACGCGGCTGGCGACCGCCTAACAATGCGCCAGAAAGTGAGATGCTTTGATCAGCGCAATGCCCAGTGACTTTGATTAAGGAGACGTAATCGGGCGAGTCCTTACAGGTTGATTCAACTAATGCTATGCCTTGGCGTTTGGCGATATTTTCGGCATTCACACGGTTAACTGGCGTGGATACCTGACCACTTAAGATGCCGATTAAGGCCGAAACGGATACCGGACGCACCGCAGCATCGGCGGCTCTACCGTACAACGCAACTTCAATCTTGGTGATCGGTTGGTTAGCTAAGCCAGCAAGTATTTTACCCAAAGCTGTAGCTAAGTTCATAAAATCATGCGACTTATTGAGATCTTCTGCCGATACTCTGGGTAGGTTAAGTGCGTTAACCGCTTCTCCGGTTTTCAAGAACAACACCGCTTGCCGTGCGATTTCAACACTCACCGCCACTTGTGCTTCTGACGTTGATGCGCCTAAGTGAGGGGTAAACACGATGTTTTCCAGTTCCAACAACGGCGATCCGGCTGGCGGTTCGTTTTCGTAAACGTCCAGTGCCGCACCCGCGCATTGCCCATTTTTTAAGGCGTCGTAAAGGGCTTTTTCATCAATCAAGCCGCCACGGGCGCAGTTAATAATCCGTGCGCCTTTTTTCATTTTGGCAAATTGCGCGGCACCGATAAGGTTTTTGGTTTTTTCAATCAGCGGACAATGCAAGGTGATGTAGTCGGCGCGGCTGACCAAATCATCCAAGCTAACGGATTCAACACCGTATTCTGCGTAGATTTCTGGGGCTACAAACGGATCGTAAGCAATGACTTCCATTCTTAAACCCAAGCCACGCGAAGACGCAATACGACCAATGGTGCCAAAACCTACAATGCCTAAGGTTTTATGTGCGATTTCTGCTCCAACCAAGGTACGATCCCATTTACCGGCGCGTACGGAACGGTCGGCGGCGGGTAGCCTTCGGCTCAAGGACATCATGTGGGCAATCGCCAATTCCGCCGTGGTGGTGGCATTGGCATCGGGGGTGTTCATGACGATCACGCCCATTTCGGTTGCCATGGGAATATCGACGTTATCTACGCCGATCCCAGCACGACCGATTAATTTCAGATTTTTGGCGGCTTCCAACACTTTTTTGGTGACTTTGGTGTCGCTGCGGATCAACAAGGCATCGTACTCGCCAATGATGTTACAAAGCCCTTCTTCATCAAGGCCGGTTTCGATATGAATTTTAATGCCGGACTCGGCTTGCTCGTTTAAATAGTTAATGCCGGCTTCTGCCAATTTGTCGGAAATAAGGATTTTTTTCATGTATGTTAAAAACCAAAAGAAAAGACGCTAAAAATCCAATAGTTTACCAGCTTTGGTATAATCGGGATATGTTGGATGTGAACTTACAACGTGTTAAAACCAATCCGTGGCTAAAAGGACTCTTGTTGATCGCGTTGATCGCGCTTGCCTTATGGATGGCGAGAAGCGAGAAATATACTTTTACGCCCAACACCACTTTCACCACGATCACCGGCAAGCATTTGGCATTGCAAGACTTGCAGGGAAAGCCCGTCCTCATCACGTTTTGGGCGACCAGTTGTGGAAGTTGCGTGAAAGAAATTCCTCACTTGATTGCACTGTATAAGCAGTTTCATCCGCAAGGGCTTGAAATTATTGCGATTTCGATGGTTTATGATCCCCCGAATCAAGTTGTCGCCATGACCAACGAAAGTAAATTGCCTTATCCTATTGTGCTTGATCTCAGCGCTGAACATGCCAGAGCATTTGGTCGGGTGTGGGCAACGCCGACGACATTGCTGATTGGTGGTGATGGCACGGTTGCAAAGCATGTCGTTGGTGCATTTGACGTAACAGATATGCAAAACCGCATTCAACATTTACTAAAAGGATAAGCGATGCTCTGGTTAAAAGCCTTACATTTGATTTTTATGGTCACCTGGTTTGCTGGGTTGTTTTATTTGCCGCGTTTGTTTGTTTACCACGCCATGAGCGACGATGCCATCAGCATTGAGCGGTTTAAAGTGATGGAACGCAAGCTTTATTACGGCATCATGACTCCCGGTATGATCCTGACTTTCCTCTTCGGCGTTTGGCTGCTAATCGCTTACGATTGGGATCTGTACGGCAAAAGCGGCTGGCTACATGCCAAACTGGGACTATTGGCTATCTTGTTTATTTACCATATCGTCTGCGGCAAATGGCTGCTAGATTTCAAATATGACCATAACCAGCACGGGCATGTTTATTACCGCTGGATGAATGAAGTACCGGTATTATTTTTGATTGCGATTGTGATTTTGGCGGTGGTTAAGCCATTTTAGGCAGAACGTAAGAATGGCGGAGATGAGCTAACTAATTCATAGTTAAGATCTCACCTTACGCACACTTAAGTGTCTGAAGCTCATCAAAAGTGTAATGGTCAAGTAAAACCGGACACTTTTTTAGACAGCCTTTCTATAAAAATCCCGAGAGTGTTTACATAAAGATACATTTTGGCTATAGTAGCTTCCTTAATCCAAAGGAGGCGCGGCTATGGCAATCTGTAAACATTGTGGTGTTGAAGAATCGGTAAAGCATGGTCGAGTCAGAGGCAAGCAACGCTAT
>NZ_JBEBKJ010000041.1:0-31136 GCF_040079455.1 Methyloglobulus sp.
ATTCTTCAACACCACAATGTTTACAGATTGCCATAGCCGCGCCTCCTTTGGATTAAGGAAGTTACTATAGCCAAAATGTATCTTTATGTAAACACTCTCTAAAGTTTAACTGATATATACTGCTTGCGCTATTAGCGCACCAACAAGCTGCTGCAGGACCAACAAAGGCAAAACTAACAAATACAGGGGATAGTTATGAGACAGCAATTTTTTAGCTTTAAAGCACTCGCATTCATGGTGCTCGTTTTATTTGGGATAGGTTATATTCCACAAGCTTTTGCAATCCAAGAAACAGAACCTAATAATTAATGCACATCAGCCCAAGATTTAGGTGCATTCGCATCACCTTCAATCATTGAAGGCACTTTTGATCAGCAAGGTGGTGCGGCAGCTGATGACAATGACTTTTTTAAATTTGTCGGTACGCCGGGTGACACCTTAAAGGTAGAAATCAACAACTATAGTGCCTCTCTAATTTTGTACGATTCTTCTTGTAACGAAATTAAATCTGGCTCAGGAGAATTCGGCGGAGAAAGTACCATATTAAGATTAGCAGTGCCAGAGGATGGCATTGTTATCTTGTCCACCTCTTTTCGTAATGCTACATAAGGATCACTGCTAAACGCCACCAGTTTTCAATCCAGCACCCCCGAAAGGCTGACATTAAACCCTGGGGAAAGCCGGAATGTAAGGTTTTCATTCCCCTTGCCGAGTACAGTCAGTAGTGATGCCAATATCTGTGCGGATGTTTATGTTGGCAAGCGACCAGGGGCTGCTTGGAATACTGCTGGGCAAACCAATCTCTTTTGTTTGACTAAAAGCGCTATCGGATTTTCGCTGAAGTCTGAAAAAGACGCGCATGAATTGTCCAACCAGTTGAATGGAAAGGAGGCCACGGTTTCACAACCGACAGATAAATAATCCGTTTTTAAGAGTTTGAGGGCATCAAATTTATCAATGATGTCCCTAAACTTGATGACAATAACTTTAAGGCGGGTTCGCTCTAAGGTAATCCGCCAATAAGTAATACAAGGCGACCTCTAAAAAACCCCTCTCCCTCTCCCTCTGGGAGAGGGCTAGGGTGAGGGTTGTAAATGCTTGATTTTAATACCTCATCCCAACCTTCTCCCAGAGGGAGAAGGAGTTTTTTGAATTTTTAGAGATTCCCACAAGTCCATTTTGCCGGAATTGATTTAATGACTACGGATTCTGCTTCGTCTTAGGCTTGCCTTTCTCCAAACTCGCCTGATTTACTCCGGCGGCGGCGTAGTGCTAGGGAATACCAGCAAGGAATTGACCGAATTCAGCCGCTTGCTGGTTATAGATTCGGTCTTGTGAAGTTTGAATTAAAGCAATGTGCAAAAATACATTCAATTAGCTTGACTTAAAACTTTAAAAGGCCGGAGCAATAGTATAGCCTTTTTCATTCACTAACTTCGCAGCATCCTGTTTAAATTTAAGCGTGTATCGGGTTTGGTCGTTTCGTTTGATTACTATCCATGTTCACCGCTAATGACATTAGCGGTCTGCCTCTAGATGTGTCCTGTTTAATTAAACCATTACAATCATTTGTTGATCTGATTGTGGTCAAATTGAGAGGACAGTACCCTAAATTGAGTTTCTGCAATTAGACGGCGTATTTTCACGCATAATTAAATGTGTCATTGTCATATTTCTGTCATAAAGTGTGATTAAGCTACTCACATTCTAAATTTTTAATGTAACCACTATCTACTTGAGAGCAAAAATGAAACCACTGTTTAAAACGAAATCACTTATTGCCGCGATGGGGCTTGTTTCTGCCGGACTTACGGCTAACTTTGCTCATGCCGTACAAACTATTGACGCAGGAATTCCTGAATACAAAGCGGCCACTGGCATATCTGGCAATCTATCCAGCGTTGGTTCTGATACCTTGGCCAATTTGATGTCGCTTTGGGCGGAAGATTTTAACCGTGCTTATCCTAACGTCAACATTCAAATACAGGCTGCAGGCTCTTCTACCGCGCCACCTGCGCTGACTGAAGGCACATCTAACCTTGGGCCTATGAGCCGCGAGATGAAAGATGATGAAATTGAAGCTTTCGAAGGCAAACAAGGCTATAAACCAACCGCTATTCCAGTAGCAGTAGATGCTTTGGCCGTTATGGTCAATAAAGACAACCCCGTGAAAGGTTTGACGATGGAGCAGGTTGACGGCATATTTTCTTCCACTAACAAATGCGGTGGCGCTGCAAGCATTGAAACCTGGGGTGATGCAGGTGTCGCGGCATGGGGCGCGAAAAGTATGCAATTATATGGACGTAACTCAGTATCTGGCACTTATGGCTATTTTAAAGAACATGCCTTATGTAAGGGTGACTTCAAAAGCAACGTCAATGAGCAACCTGGTTCTGCCTCAGTCGTCCAGTCAGTTACGGAATCTGTGAATGGTATTGGTTATTCTGGCATGGGCTATACCACTTCCGGTGTAAAAATGGTGCCTTTGGCAAAAAAAGGCAGCACAAGCTTTGTTGAAGCCACCCCTGAAAACGCGCTTAACGGCACTTATCCGTTGACACGTTACTTGTACATTTACGTTAACAAAAAACCTAACCAACCGTTAGCACCGCTGGAAAATGAATTTATAAAGATGGTCTTGTCAAAAACAGGTCAACAATCGGTTATCAAAGACGGCTATATCCCATTGCCAGCGAATGTCATAGAAAAGGCTTTGGCAGCAATCAAATAGATCGTATTTAAGAGTGTTGTTGTAGCGGTAAAGGACTTGTGTACATGGATGTTTAGTCTGCATTAACCACCCCCCCCCTCAAAAGTGAGTGGTTGCACAGACTACATGGCCGAAGACTGGGAACAGTCTTCGGCCATTTTTTATCCCGCAAGGCAGTAATACGTTTAAAATGAATTTCCAGATTTTTAAAATTTAAATGTCATGAATACACAAAGTTGTCACTTACCGAACTTACAATCGCCACATGTCTGAGAAACTAACGAATACAACACCATCAGCGGTAACGTTGGCAGCAAGCAAACCTTACCAAAAATGGCGGTTAATAAAAGATGCTTTTGCACGCTACGGCGTTGTGGTCGGCGGACTTGGTGTCATTGTCGCTATCGTATTGATTTTCTTTTACCTGCTGTATGTGGTGTTGCCCTTGTTTGGATCGGCAACGGCTACTTCAATCGCTGAATATGATGTCCCTGAAAAAGCCTTCGGTAAAACAGTTTTGTTGGAAACGGAAGAACAAAACGAAGTGGCTGTTCGGTTTACTGACAGTGGACAGGTCGTGTTTTTTGATGTGGTTACTGGCAAAACATTATTAAATCAGGCAATAACGATCCCTGAAGGAAGCCATATCACCAGCTTTGCCCAAAGCAGCCTAATCAGCCAGGGCGGCATCGCTTATGGGCTTTCAGATGGCAAGGCAATCATCGTAAATCATCACTACAAAGTGACTTACCCCAACAATAAACGCCAGATTACGCCATCGCTCGAATATCCTTTAGGTGAACAACCATTAGTAATCGACGAGTCCGGTGCTGCTTTGGAAAAACTCGCGGTGAAGGTGGAAGCCGATAAGACTATCGTTGTGGCAAGAGCCGCCGATAAAGTCCATCTGGTCAGTTTTGCCAAAGAACAGTCATTGTTTGCAGATACTGCGACCACGACCCGAACAGCTGCCGTGCTGGAGGCTTCCGGTAAAACAATTGTTGACCTGTTAATTGATAAGGAAGATAGCCAGCTTTACCTTGTAGATAACGAAGGCCTATTAAGCGCTTATGACATCAACGACAAAGCAGCACCTAAATTAAAACATCAACAAAATGTGGTGGAAGCGGGGAAAAAAATTATCAGCCTGACTTTTTTAAACGGCGACCTTTCTTTGTTAGTGGGTGACTCATCTGGTCTGGTGTCGCAATGGACACAAGTCAAAAACCAGTTGAATAAGCTTGCCTTTAAAAATATCCGTTCTTTTAAAGTATCCAACGAAGCGATTGTTGCAATTGAATCTGAGCAACGCCGCAAAGGTTTTATGACAGTCGATGCTAGTGGTCACGTCGGCATTTATCATACTACGGCTGAACGCGAGCTCATTAAAGAGAGCGTAAGTACCTCGCCGCCCGTCGCAGCCCTATTATCGCCACGAGCAAACCGGCTATTGCTGGAATCGCAAGATGGAAAAATTCATGTTTGGCGCATAGAAAATGAGCATCCAGAGGTCTCCATAAAATCGTTATGGCAACAAGTTTGGTACGAAAGCTATCCGAAACCTGACTATATCTGGCAATCCTCCTCCGCCAGCAATGATTTCGAACCCAAATATAGTCTAGTTCCCCTAGTATTCGGCACCTTAAAAGCTGCATTTTATGCCATGTTGGTTGCTATGCCACTCGCCCTGATGGGTGCGATATATACCGCTTACTTTATGTCCCCCAAAATGCGCCAGGTCGTAAAACCTGCAATTGAACTCATGGGCGCGCTGCCGACGGTCATATTGGGGTTTCTCGCTGGCCTTTGGCTGGCGCCGTTTATCGAAAAACATTTGGCAGGGCTGTTCCTATCGCTCATCTCCCTGCCCGTTGCTGTTATGCTGTTTGCCTTTTTCTGGCAATATTTGCCTAAAACTCTACGTCAAAAAATACCGGAAGGCTGGGATGCGGCCATTTTAATACCCGTTATCATCATCGTTAGCTGGTTAGCTTTCACCATAAGTGTACCTCTTGAAACTTTATTATTCCATGGCACATTACGCGACTGGTTTAGCCGAGAATTCGGTATCGGCTATGACCAACGCAATGCACTGGTGGTTGGAATTGCCATGGGATTCGCAGTAATCCCTACAATTTTTTCGATTGCCGAGGATGCCATATTCAGCGTACCTAAGCATTTGACCGTTGGCTCTTTAGCATTAGGTGCAACCACTTGGCAGACGATGACCAAAGTGGTTTTGCTGACCGCTAGCCCTGGCATTTTTTCCGCAGTAATGATCGGCCTTGGACGCGCAGTTGGCGAAACCATGATTGTGTTAATGGCTACCGGCAATACCCCAGTTATGGATTTTAGCGTTTTCCAAGGCTTACGCACACTGGCTGCCAATATCGCCGTGGAAATGCCCGAATCGGAAGTCGATAGTACCCATTACCGCGTATTATTTTTGGCAGCTTTAGTGTTGTTTATCTTCACTTTCGTATTCAATACCTTGGCAGAAATTATTCGCCAACGCTTACGGGAAAAATATAGTTCATTATGATAAGTTCTTGGTTTAAAAGTGGATCGCCCTGGATATGGCTGAATGCGGCGGCAGTCAGTGCCTGCCTTATTATGATAATCGGCGTATTAGGGCTAATTGTCGTTCGCGGTATCGGCCATTTCTGGCCAGCTCAAGTTACCCAATTCAGCTATCAAGAAGCCGATGGTCAAGTGAAAACCATTTTTGCTGAAATCGTAGATACCAGTGTTACCCCAGCCGCTGCGGCCAAAATATCCGGCTATAAAATGGCCGATAATGAAGAGGATTTAGTGCAGTATCAAATCAAAACCGGTAATCGCGACGTTACCGGTGCTGATTTCCGCTGGTTACAGGAACACAATATTAAAAGCCAAGACCAGCCTACCGACCTCATGGTGGTAGAACGCCGGGAATGGGGTAATTTTTATGGACAGCTTGTCGCGGTCAAGGAAAACGGTAAAACTCTTGCCAGCGACCGACAAGCATGGCCTGTAGCAAAAACAAAAATTGACGAAGCCTTAGCCGTATATGATGAAATCGCCCATCTGGAAAAAAAGGAAATTGGCGCAATAAATTACAGTTTGGAGCAGTTGAGGCTAAAAGGAAGAAGCCTGGAATTAAAAGATCAGCTTGATGAAACTGCTAAGGTATCCATCGAAAATGAAAAAACTGAGCTTAAGAAACAATACGAACAATACCAAATACAGCTAAGAACCTTATATCAAAAAATAAGGGGTGCTAGTCTGGTGGCAAAAACGGACAGTGGCAAGGAAGTTGATATTTCGCTGGCTAAAGTAGTCATGATTTATCAACCGAACAACATGAACCTGTTCCAAAAAATAGGCCATTATTTCAGCAAACTAGCTGAATTTTTGACTGATGATCCACGCGAAGCCAATACCGAAGGTGGTATCTTCCCTGCTATATTCGGCACGATCATGATGGTATTGATTATGTCGATCATCGTCACACCCTTTGGCGTTATTGCGGCGGTTTACTTACGGGAATATGCCAAACAAGGCTTTACCACACAATTGATCCGAATCGCAGTCAACAATCTCGCAGGTGTACCTTCCGTGGTTTATGGTGTGTTTGGCTTGGGATTTTTTGTTTATATTCTGGGCGGTAATATCGATAAGTTGTTTTACCCCGAATCTGCCCCCGCACCCGTTTTCGGGACACCGGGCTTATTGTGGGCATCCATTACCCTTGCACTACTTACCTTACCTGTTGTCATCGTCGCCACCGAAGAAGGCTTGGCACGTATCCCTAAATCCATACGCGAGGGCAGTCTGGCGCTGGGCGCCACCAAATTTGAAACCTTATGGAACACGGTGTTGCCTATGGCCAGCCCTGCCATCATGACGGGCATGATCCTAGCGGTTGCCAGGGCGGCGGGTGAAGTTGCGCCGCTGATGTTAGTCGGCGTGGTCAAGCTTGCCCCCACCTTACCATTGGATGGCAATGCCCCTTTCATCCATTTAGACAGGAAATTTATGCATTTGGGTTTTCATATTTATGATGTCGGTTTCCAAAGCCCTAATGTCGAAGCGGCGCGGCCTTTGGTTTATGCAACGGCTTTATTACTGGTTTTAGTGATTATTGGCTTAAATCTATCTGCAATTATAATTAGAAATAATTTACGCGAAAAATATCGAGCATTGGAAGGTTAATAATGACGACAGAACAAACACGCACCCACGCAATCGACATGAATTCCATCTTACGTGGACGTGATCATGCCCCAGAACAACTTGATATAACCATCAAGATAGAAAACCTTAATCTGCATTATGGGCAAAAGCAGGCCTTGCACAATATCAACATGGAAATCCCCAAACGCAGGGTGACGGCATATATAGGGCCTAGCGGTTGTGGTAAATCAACCTTGTTGCGTTGCATCAACCGCATGAACGACCTGGTGGATAGTGCGAGGATTGACGGCAAGATTTTGCTGGATAATGAAAATATCTATGACAAGTCAGTCAACGTAGCGGCATTACGTAGGCGCGTGGGGATGGTGTTCCAAAAACCCAATCCCTTCCCCAAATCCATTTTTGAAAATGTCGCTTACGGCTTACGCATACAAGGTATCAACGACAAGCGCACCTTGGATGAGACTGTCGAAAATGCGTTGCGCGGCGCGGCACTTTGGGATGAGGTGAAAGATCGCCTCAAAGACAATGCCCTAGGGTTGTCCGGTGGACAACAACAGCGGTTGGTTATTGCCAGGGCGATTGCCATTGAGCCGGAAGTGCTGTTGCTTGACGAACCTGCGTCGGCATTAGACCCCATTTCAACCCTCAAAATTGAAGAACTGATAAATGAGTTGAAAGAAAAATACACCATCGTCATCGTAACACACAATATGCAACAGGCCGCCCGCGTTTCCGACTATACTGCCTTCATGTACATGGGTGAATTGATTGAAATAGACAGCACCAGCCAACTATTTACCAAACCCAAAAAGAAGCAGACCGAAGACTACATCACTGGCCGGTACGGTTAACTGGGAATAACAGGAGAACACAGATGGACAACACCAACATCGGGCATCATATCTCTGGGCAATTCAATAAAGAACTTGAAGATGTCCGCAACCATGTGCTGACTATGGGCGGTTTGGTTGAAGAACAGATTGAACAGGCGATCAAGGCATTTACAACGGCCAACGTGGAATTGGCGGAACTCGTTATCAAACAGGATAACCAGATTGATGACCTGGAAATAGCCCTAGACCGAGAATGTACGCAGATTATGGCATTACGACAGCCCACTGCATTTGACTTGAGGTTATTGCTTACCGTATTAAAAATCATTAATGAACTGGAACGGGTAGGCGACTTGGCTGAAGTTATCGCCAAAATGACCATCCATACATCAGGTATTGAAAGTAGCAAAAACGACCCTTATTACGAAGTCCAACACATGGCGGACCTGGTCAAGAGCATGTTGCATGATGCGTTGGATTCCTTTGCCCGGATGACGGTCGAGCAAGTTCCGGCAATAACCAGCAAAGACGAAAACGTAGACCGTGAATATGCCAGCATCCTAAGGCAACAGGTCACCTACATGATGGAAGATCCCCGAAATATCACCCGCACCCTCAATGTGCTATGGACTGTGCGTTCACTGGAGCGGATTGGCGACCATGCCTGCAACATTTGTGAACATCTGGTCTATATGATCAAAGGCGAAGATGTCCGCCACATCAGTCGTGAGGAATTGGAAAGAAAAGTAAAAGGTGAGTAAGCGCTTGGCTTTCTGATAATGAGTCACTGTAAGACCAGTGTAAAGGCAGTGAAGCGTGTCACTGGCAGATCCGTGTGGCTTATTAACGTTGCTGCCCGCCTTCCGGTTGGGATGAGGTATTTAAAAGCAAGCATTTACAACCCTAGCCCCCTCCCGGAGGGAGGGTGAATTTTTAGAGATACCTTTAAAGCTTCCTCTAATAGCCACTTGATTTAAACTTACCTCATCAATACCCTAGAATATCATTTCGTGTTAGGTGGGATTTGTGCCTGAAGAACTTAGTTTTCAGATCTAGTCGGACGGGTTTAAACGTCCCATCCGACTCGGAGAATCCATAGATGACCACTTCGATTTCTTGATTGACAAGCAAAAGCTAACTAAAAATCGCAAATTCCAAACAATTATTACTTTTTATCAAAAAAATAATAGTCGCCAAATTTCCCTTTCAAGGTCATGTTTTTGTCGTTTTTTTCCACGACTGTAAACATGTCAAACCGGCTGCCACCTAAAATCTCAACCTTTAACTTACCGTCCACTATCTCATAATTTACAGGTGGTTGGTCATAATATGTTCCTTCGCGAGGAATGTGTAAGATCGTTACTTTGCCATCTTTAAATTCCCAGGTGTCTTCCCGAGTAATAGGATGCCTATCGGTTAAAGAGTTTTTCGTAGTTTGCAGCTTCCAGTTACCCTGTACTTCTTCTTTGGATTGAATTACAACATCGGCATAAACAGCAAACCCAAATGCGGATAGTCCCAATAATATGGTGGCTAAAATTATTTGTTTCATTCCCATTCTCCCATTAAATCGGTCATTATACTCACTCACCTGTACTAAGGTTACTTAAATAAGCGCCGTAAAAAAGCGGGTTGCGGGGGAGGTCGTGAATCTCGAACAAAACAATTGCTTGTATGCGGTTACTCCCGATTTTATAGCGGCGTTCCGGCCTTTTTTGGTTATCTTATCAATGGGATAATAGTCTATGCCAATCCCAATAAGTTGTTATTTGAATCCCCTCATCCTAACCTTCTCCCACTGGAGAAGGGATAACATTTGAACTTATTGGGATTGGTATTACATTATACTAGACGGGTGGCCTGGATTCTTTATAGCTTCATACAAACACCGCCTGTGGCGCAGATTAGCCCTTCATGCTTCGATAATCTCAGCACGAACGGACTAGTACAAGCATCAATTATGGTTTTTAGGATAACAAGGAAATATGCCTTAATCTATCAACAACCATTATTAGCACTGATTTGTTGCCTTTCATCACGTTCAGAGAATATTTATGCTTAAAAATCTTTATCGAAAAGCTACCAATGCCCTGTTGACGGTACTGGTTTTTATCTATCTAGTCTTGGAAGAGATAGTTTGGGATCGGATCGCTGCGCCTATCTATGGCTTTATCCGCGAACTTAAGATACTTCATAAGCTTGAGGCTGTAATTCTCAAGCTCAACCGTTATGCCTTGCTAGTGTGTTTTCTCGTATTGTTTGCCGCCGTTGAGTTATTAGGCATCATCGCGATAGGCTTATTTGCCCAAGGTCAGGTACTGATAGCTACGGTAATCTATGTCGGGAAAATCCCCATCGCTGCTTTCACTTTTTGGGTATTCCAGATTGCCAAAGATAAATTATTGACGTTCGCATGGTTTAAGTTGTGTTATGAATGGCTGTTGGCACAGCTTCATAAAATCAAAACCAGTGTCATCTACGTAAATATTAAAGCCAAGATTTCATCAATGAAGATGTGGTTTAAAAGCCTAATTTCAAGCGAATCTATACGGCGCATTAAAGCTGTGCTGGGGTTCAAGCTATCATAACTCCCGTGCTGCTGCCAAACAGGCTACAGCAACTGCCGGGGCGCAATCAGCGACAGCATGTCCAGGTTGAACTCCAACTTCTGAAAATAAATCCGAGAGATCCAGGTAGGGGCGACTTAATGTTAGTGCTATCTGTTTAACCAGAAAACGCCCCACACCTGCACCGATTAATGGGCAATTGTCAGACACAGAAATACGAGCCAGTTGCCGTTCGCAAGCACTTTGAATTCTTGCTAATTGTTGGTGACGAAGGTTATTGGCGAATTCTTGCCAGCGGGGGAGTTCATTGTCTCTATAATCACAGCCTATCATCCTTGCTAACCGTTTGGCACTTGCCGAAACTGTTTTCTCGGCACCATCAGCGGTGTCGGTTTGATCATACAACTCATTCAATTCACCGGTTACTCGGTACACATCCGCCATCGTCGCAAAATATTCTGCCATTAACCCGACCTCTTGACCTTTGTCTTTCGCAGATTGTGTGACGGCCATAACTGCGGTTCTCACTGTCCCAGTATAAATCAATTCTTGGGAAATTAAGCGCTGGTAGTCGCTGTAGCCTTCTGTTAAGACCTTGCCATCATTTAACAGCAGAATATCGGTAGTTGTGCTGCCTATATCAACGAAAAGACCGCTACCTAAACGTTGCGCCACCCAAGTTGCGCTTGCCAGCCAATTGGCTGAGGCGATATTGGGATAATCACTAGGTTTAACCCCATCCATTCTCAACAATCCATCTTTACCGGCATAAACTAGGACTTCGCTATTGAGCAGAAGGCGTTCCATCGCTGCCAGTATTTGTTTAACACCATCATCCCTACCATCAAATAAATCAACCAGTTCGCCTGTCATAGTTAGCACATGGCGACCAACTTGTATTGTCGCTTGACTTAAAATCTCTTGCACCGCCTCATGAAGCTTATCAATCCCCTTCCATAACTGACAGGGCTGTTGATAGATGGCAATAAGTCCTGCCTCAGGCTGGAGACATGCGGCTTTAAGATGGGCACCACCGATGTCCCAACCCATGATGCTAGCTTGCATAGCTTTCCTGCTCATTTATTTTGATATTGATGGCTTGATTATGGGTCGGTTGTAGTTGCGGATCGCCCGTCAACAATTCAATAACCTCATGGGCGCAACTTATACCAAGAGCTCCATAGATACCCGTGTAAGAAGTTGTAAGGCGTGGATTAATTTCAAGAACGAGAATCTGATCCGCCGTTTCTATCAAATCAATCCCCACATAGCCCCATAAACCAGGCATTGCCTTAGCGATTTGGTTAACTAAATTGTGATATTTAGATGTATCTGAAGTGTAATTGGCGGTTATCTCAGTTAAATGATATTGCTTATTGATAATGCCGAAATGCTGCCGATTGGCGCACACCAACCAGCCTCTGCCACTTTTAAACAAACAAGATAAGCTGGTTTTTTCGCCTTCGATATGAGGCTGTACGATATATTTAGCCTTATCAAGCGATAATGTTACCGTATCAAAATCTTTCTGATCGTTAATCAAGTAGCTATCCGCACAGCCCACACCATCGACAGATTTTATTATCCATTCGCCGAGCGAAAAACAAAAGTCGGTTAGTTTTTGCGTTGGTACGGTGGCAATGCTATGCCATTGTAAATGTTTATAAGTTAGCCATTTGTTACCGGTAACGGCAACAGCGCTGGCAGGGGAATTTAACAAAATCTTCCCTGAAAGCTCAATCTCTGCACATAGGGTTTGCAATATGGAGTCACTTTCCGGCGCTATCGGCCAAACTGCATCGCACAATGACATCAAGCGAGTAAATTCTTGGTGATGCTTCTGGTCAGGTCTAATAATATGAGCATTAATAGATTTGGGCATTAATTTTCCTATCATGCGGTAATCCAGCATGATTACAGGCTCAATTACCTCTATCCTGGCAAGATCGTCAGCCAAGGATTGCAGCATAAATAAGCCTTCTCTAGCTAGGGAGTCCGGAAGTTCGGACTTATTCAAACCGCCGCCAGTGATATACTCAAACACCAGAAGCTTTAATTTTTTCATGCGTATTATTTTATCATCAAGCATCCATAGAACAGATTAAGTACAGCTCAACTATGCAAATAATCCCAGTTATCGACCTCAAAAATGGTGTCGTCGTACACGCTAAACTCGGTAATCGTGATGACTACGCGCCATTAAAGTCTGAACTATGCAAATCCTCAGATATTTTTGATGTAATCGATGCTTTTTTGATTCGATTCCACTTTCCTATCATCTACATTGCTGATCTTAACGCGATTACCCGCCAAAGTAATAATGCCGCTTTGCTAGGCGGTGTGCTAACTGCTTTTCCACACGTTTGGTTCTGGATTGATAGTGGTTATCCTTTATGCAATGACGAATTTCAACAGCGAACCAACTATTGCCCGATACTGGGCAGTGAATCTTTTCAGGATGAAAATATCTCTGAAATCAAGGCATTTGAAAACAATTTTATACTTTCATTGGATTATTCGGTAACCGGCGAGCTGGGTGCAAAAGCCTTGTTTTCTAAACAAGAGTTATGGCCTGAAAATATTATCATAATGAGTTTACCTAGAGTAGGCAGCAATCAAGGCCCTGATTTGAATAGATTATCGACTTACCGTAAAGATTACCCCCAGCAAAAAATCATTGCTGCGGGGGGAATAAGGGATAGTGATGATTTGATGAACTTAGCGCAAATAGGAATCCATCAAGCGCTTATCGCCACTGCGCTACATAATGGCAAAATCAATCCCAACGACATCGCAGCCTTATGGGGGTCTCTAAAAATTCAAAAAACTCCCTCTCTGGGAGAAGGTCGGGATGAGGGGGATATAAACAGTTGATTTTATTCTCCTCACCCCAACCCTCCAGCAGGAGAGGGGGCTTGGTGATTTGGCAACCCATTTTTTTTGTTATATTGAAAAGTTGTCTAGATACCGGAGAGGGGATTTTTAGAGGCCCCCTTATATGAAAAATGCTGTTTATCTTGCGCTAATGCAACAAAAACACCAACTTCACCATTACCCAAGCTAAACCACCTGCTGCTGGAATCGTCAAGACCCATGCCCAAATGATTCGTTCGATGATGGTCAATTTAAGTGCGTGCGGGTTTTTTGCAAAACCCACACCCATAATTGCTGTTGAAATACTGTGTGTGGTAGAAACCGGCATACCAAAATGGGCAGCAATTAGCAGAATGGTCGCTGAGCTGGTTTCTGCTGCGAAACCGTTTATCGGGTGTAATTTCACCATCTTGTGACCGAGCGTTCTGATAATGCGCCACCCGCCAACCGCTGTGCCACAAGCCATAACCAGCGCACAGGTAAAGATGATCCAGGTGTCGATGTCTTTTTCGCCGCCATCTGGTCGTAAGAATTCGGCCCAGGCTGGTAAGTGATCGAGTATTCCGGCACTGTTAGCAGAAAAAATCGCTAAGGCAATGATACCCATAGTTTTTTGGGCATCGTTGCTGCCGTGTGCAAACCCCATATATCCCGCCGATAAAAGCTGGGCTTTCCCAAATACGACGTTAACCCACTTAGGTCGCGCCATACGCGCCATTATCCCACCAGCGGAATTCAAACCGCTGATGACGGCCATCAAGCCACCCATTATGATGACCCCCAAGGAAAAACCAGCAACTGGCGAGCTTGCCATGGGAATCACGACTTTCCAAAGCAAGCCTTTATTTTCTGTCCAGACCGCAGCCGTTTTTGACCATATCAACACATCGAAATTATTGTTTCCCGCAGCCAGCGCAGCACCGCATAAGCCACCAATCAAGGCATGGCTAGAAGACGATGGCAGCCCTAATGCCCAAGTAATAAGATTCCAGACAATTGCACCGAGCAACGCACAGATCAGTACTTCGGAAGTAACGGTAACCAAATTAGTATCGACCAACCCCGATGCAATGGTTTTAGCGACTGCCGTGCCATATAAAGCACCGACCAGATTGGTGGAGGCGGCGAGCATGACCGCTTGTGTGGGTGTCAATACTTTAGTGGCAACCACTGTAGCAATCGAATTTGCGGTGTCGTGAAACCCGTTGATGAACTCGAATACCAGCGCTGCCAGGATGACGAGCAAGAGCATAGTCAGCATGACAATCCTTTATGAGTTTTTTAAGACGATATGGTAAATAACATTTCCGGCATCCCGGCAGCGGTCAATCGCTTTTTCAAGAAACTCAAACAAATCCCTTTTGATCAGATAACGGATTGGATCGGATTCATTAGTATATATTTCCTGATATAATTCAAGTATTTGACGATCAGCTTCGCCTTCAATAGTTTGCAATTGATCGTTTAACGCTTTGATTTTATCCAAATCCATGCCATGACGTAATTGCCCAACCATTTGCTCCACAACCTCGCAAGCTTGTTCCAGCATAACGGCACGGCTAGTGAAATCCACGTCGCCAACACGAGCCATAGCCAAGCTATACCGCTCGGCAAACTTTTCTACGACTTTAGGGATTTTGTAAAGCGCACTGCTAAGGGCTTCAATATCTTCACGTTCCAGTACGGTAACAAAGGTATTGACCAATTCTTCACTGATTTGCGCGAATAAATCTTTTTCCCGCCGACGTGCCTGTTTAAACTTTTCCAATGAGCGTTGCGATACTGGGGTGCTCAAAAGTTCGATTAACGCCGTCGCCGACGAACTTGCTGACTCTGCACTGGCTTCAAGCAAGCCATAGAATTTATCACCTTTGCCGAAGATGGTTTGCAATGAGAACATGTACCTTCCTTATTTATTTGCCGTTTATTATTATTTTCAACGATAATTATCGCATAACATCGAGATCAAATAGCAAAAGCTCTGAGTTGAAACTATTAATCGGTGAATTTAACTAACGATACAAAAATCGACTCCTTGGTGGCTTCGGCGTAACCAGAAACCAAAATAATTTTGGACAAATTTTAAGGATAACCATTAGTGAAACGGATATGTTTGCAGTATATGCAAAAGCACTAAGGAGGAATGTAAGCAAAAAAATACCCCGCACAGCGAGGTATTTTCAACATCTTACTCTAAATAGGCAGAAAGCTTAGTTAGGAGCGAACGGATGTTTAGCAGTGGTTTTGGCTTTTACTACTTCAGCGGCTGTTGGTGAACCAGCAACAGCGCGTTTTAACGCTTCTTTGGTAGCATCGTAGTTGTATTTTTGGATTTTTGCGTCGTCTTCAGCGTGCCAGTGAATAAATACACCCACTGCTACGAACAAATTATCCGCTTCATCAGCAGGAATTGTACCGTCTTCTACGCAATCAGCGATAGCCATGGCAACGCCACGTTGTGCTGGGCCAAACATTTGTACTGCTTGTTTGCCATTTTTGATAGTGACTTTGTTAAACATAACAGTCGCTGGCTTAACCATCAGGTTAGGTGCAACTACCGCCAACAGGCTAGAAAAACCGTCTTTGTTGTTGGTCAAGCAATTTGCAAAAGCAGTTTCAGCCGCAGAACCTCTTGGGCCAATGATCAAATCAATGTGAGCGACTTCGTTTCCGTCACCGACTAAAGACTCGCCAACACACATATTATTAATTTTTGCCATGATTATTTTTTCCTCTGAAGAATTGTGAAATAGAATTAAATCTTTATTTGGTTTGAACAGATTCTTAATGAAGATTTGCCAGTGTTTTTAGTGAAGAAACTCTTCAATAAGCACTGACAATACAGTCGCTACAGTCATATCAGCTGTAGTGCCAGGATTAACACCGATTGATTTAAACTCTGTATCCAAGCAAAAAAGCGCTTGCTTTAATTGCGTTGGGTCAGTTGTTTGACCAAACTCCTCAAGAAATTGCCGCATCCTTGTAGCAATCCATTCTGTGTACTTATTCCCATGCTTTCTTTCGATATGACTATCGGGACATTGGCTTAACAACTCCGCATAAACGAACACTGTTGCCCAACTTTTATCACTCCATTGACCAAGTCTGGCATTGTACCTTAAAACGGCGAAATCGAAAATATCTTTGTAATCGCTGACATATTGCAGAGCTATCCGGTCTCTGCTACTGGCTATTTGCATGGCTTGTACGAGCGTAACTGTTGCGGGATTATGCACATCCTGCTCGTCAGAATTGCCTAACCCGCCTGGCGCTGCCAAGCTAATTGCCTTAAAAACCCAATTCGCATCGGCAATATTAGTCGAGGCAAGAACAAGATTTAATGCTTGCCGTAAGCGCACATCCTCACTGACCTGGGTAGCCGCCTGAATGAGCGGGGCGCACAGTATGATGATGCCTAAATTGGTGTTACAACCTACGGCATCACGCGTAGCCTTGACTGCGTAGTATATCTTTTCACCCAGGCTATAACTGGGATTACAAAGTGGCACGGCACTTACCTCGGCACTGATCCGAAAATCGCTTACCGTCATGCCATGACCCTCAGCATAAACGCTGACATTGCCGGGTTTGAATGCCTGCAATTCAATTTCACAGGCTTGGCGATAAAGCTCGGCGAGTTGTTGCTGGTCTATCATGAAACTGCGGCAATGGTTTCATGGCTTACACATTTGATATGCCGATTGACCAAATCTTCCGCCAGTAACGTAGCAATGCTGGTATTGACAACGCTTTCCAGCCCTTTCCAAGCAGGAATACTGTTCACTTCAATCACTGTATATTGCCCCTCCCGGTCTTGGATGATGTCCACACCCGCGTAATCCATCGACAATGCTTTGGTGGCTTGCACGGCTATATCGGCAATCGCCGGATCTAAGTCTATCGCTTCACAGCTTGCACCACGTGCAACGTTGTTTAACCAGGATTTTCCGCGTCGTCGCATAATCGCAACGGTGCGATTATTGATGACAAAAACACGGTAATCGGAAAAACCCTCACCCGCGCAATGCACAAAGCGTTGCAAATAATACACGCCGTTACTTGCAGCCAACCAAAACAGGTCGGTCATTTTTTCGATCCGGCGTATGCCTTCACCTTGCGAGCCAAATAAAGGCTTGGTGATGAGATAATGCCCTTTTTTAAGCTCATCTTCGGCAATCTTGATGGCATCGGCACGGTTTCTTAACACCCAAGTCAATGGCGTTGGCAAATCGGCTTGATGCAAAAGAAAGCTGGTCATGGCCTTATCGACACTGCGTTCTATCACATGTCCGTCATTGTAAACCGGAATATTTAACAGCTTTAAGGCATGCAGTATATCCAAATAGAGGACAACTTCTTCTAGCGACCCGCCAGGAACGCCACGCACAAACACTGCATCGGGTAGGGCTTGCTCAAAACCAGGGATGATGACCGGACTTAAGCTGGGTTGAATGTTGAATTTGCATTCGGTCAAGGACACAAAGCTACTGCTAAACCCTAACTTGGCGAAGGCTTGGGTAAGCTCCTTGCCATGCCAGCCGGGGTCGTCGGTAAAAATTACAATACGCCCAGACATATCAACCTGATTTTTTGGCTTTATGTGAAATACAGAGGAAATTCAAATCGACACACCAAATCGGCGCAGTAGCGGGATCATCAACAAATAACACAAAATAGTCGCAGAACTTGCTAGGCTCAAACTTAGCCAAAAGGTCAAACCATACCTAAGTAGCATAGGGAACAACAAAAACAGCGCAAGGGACGGAAGCACCAACCAAAATATTTGCTGAGATAATTCAGCAATTTGCGCTATTTGCGACCCTTCAATGCGAAGCCAGATAATCGCAAGCAATGAAGTAAGCGGCAGCGAAGCTACCAACGCAGCAAAGCCGCTATTGCGCTTGGCAATTTCCGAAACTAGTACAATAATCAGTGCGGAAATTACTATTTTGCTAAGGTAAAACCACATTGCAGTTTAAATTAAGAAAAGTGGCAAGTTGGGTAGGATGTATAAGCGTAGCGCATCCATCACAATTAAAGTCATATTCAAAGCTGTTTTCGATGGATGCGCTACGCTTATACATCCTACAGACTCAATTCTTACGAAACTGTGGGTTAGACGCGCATGGCAACATTGCAAAACGCACACCATCATTTAAGCGCGTCGTAACCCAACCTACAGGGCTAATTTACGGAGTTAGTATGTTAAAACCCAAAAAATATTTCTTATAATTACCCAAGAAAATAGCAAAAAACCTATCGCATAAAAAGCAGTACACACATATCTATAATATTCATATTCTAGATTTAAATAATCATATTGTTCCCAAAACTGATCTTCTTCAGGTTTTTTAGGGGATTGTTTTTTATCAATTCCAGCGTTTCTGACTAATTGTTCCATCATCTCATTATGTGCTAATTCTTCATCGTAAATTTTTCTTAGATGTTGTTTATATTTTTCAGTCTTGTATTTAGATAGGTGTCTTAGATTCCTCCTTGACCCTATGAATTCGCCATAATCTTTATAATCCTTTATTAACCCAGGCGCCTTTACTACATATAATATATTTCCAATAACAAAACATAGTGATGAATAGAAAAAGACTTCCCATGAAAACGGTAGTTTTAATACAAATTCGTACACAATCCCATCTGTGGTAATTTTGAAAGTATCATTTATTTTTGAGAGAAACTTTGCAGCAAGAGGAACAACAAACAACCAAACATATGTTGAGCTAATTATTTTGCTATTTTGTATGGTTCGAAGCTTATCCCAATGTGCAAATTTCTTAGCACATAACGACATTGCTTCAATTTTACTTTTTTTCTGCATTAAATTTTACTCGGAAACACCTTTTTTACCATAAGGCATTGACTTAATAAAACTAAATTTTCCATCTTTAAACTCATAAAACTCAATCTTATCATCACCACCACCTGCTTCAGATGTATCAATGTCCCCAGCAAATATCATAAGCCTACTGTTTAACTTATAGATATGCTCTTGCCCACTTTCATTTTCAAATTCCTTTTTAAGTGGGTATACCGATGCAAGGGCAACTGGTAATAAATAAGCTTTTCCAGTAATTGCATCAATTATTGCCCCAGTATTACACCCGCCAGTTCCGCATCCCCAGCCAACGATCAAATAATGTCCGGCGAATGCTGATTTTTCATTTTTTATTGCATCTTTAAGTCTGGTTTTAAATTCCTTACCGATTTCATCCATAACTAAAGGATGATTTTTGCCCATGTACATTTCTGAAACAGGGTAATCTGAAAACTTAGGTACTGATTCGGTAGCGAAAGAAACTGTCCAAAATAATGAAACAAATAAAGTCATTATTATTTTTTTCATTCTAGCCTCCACGAGTGTTTGAAAATATAGCTTTAGGCAAAGAATAGTATTCCCTTTCTTTGATGTAACATCTCACGCCCCAAACGACTGATCCAACAACGCATTATCCAATTTCCCCGCTCTAAAACTGTTGCCCGATTCCACCGCCGTCACAATTACCACAGCAGGGCTAAACAACATGGCATCAATCTTGAAGAAATCGTATTCGTATTGCTTGAAAATCTCGGCAAACGGTTTGCCGTAATCTTTTGAAGTCGAGCTAGGTAAGTCGTTCGCCAGTTTTTGTGCCGCTTCATCTGAACCTTTAACAAACAGATGAACTTGCCCTGCAAATAAAATGGCATCATTAGTACGTCCCATCGCTTTGACAAATTTTGGATGCGGCGGACAGATTGGGGCGCTACCACTACCATCAATAATATTATCTAAGGGAAAATGCAACGCATGGGCTTTGTGCATGGCGACTTCCAATACCCGTGATACCACCTGCACACAACCCGCCAAACTGCTGGTGGGCGTGACGATAATGGTTAGCTGTTTGGGGGGAATGCCACAGGCTTTCGCCACCTTCTCGATGATTTCCAGGGGCGGCGCGGCATCGTTTTCAATCACCAATACCGCCGTATCGCAAGCATCTTGATACGCCAGCTCTTTGTATAATTCTTCGACCGGTTCTTTTTTCTCGTCTTTTATTTTGGTCGCCATCGCCCGTGCGGGGCCGGAACCTAATGCGAAATATTTATCTTGCGACAAGCTCCAACCCGCGTATTGGCTACCTAGGCAACTCAACACCGGATTACTGGTATGGACGTTAACGGATAACGGCCAATTTGTCGTATAAGCCCGTTGGCTAATCGACACTTTGCCTAGGCCACCCATACAAATTTCGGCGATAATTCGTCCGGCTTCAAGACCGCCCGGCGCTTTTATCCCAGCATCAATAATTGTGCAGCCGTTCTTTAATTGCTCAACGCCGATACGCAGGGCGGCGGCGTTATCAAGCAGGGTTTTCACTAAAGGTTGGGCGAGTTTATTGACGCTGGCACTATATTCCATGAGTTTGAAACCTGTTTAATGAGTGAGTGATAAACGATTGCTTGATTTGCAACTGCTCCAGAACCTGTTGCGGCTCTTTTCCGTGCGTAATCATACTGCAAATCGGCTGACCCGTGCTAATTATGGCATCGGTATTGGGTATATCTACAACACCTTCAGGCCATGCAAACCCATCAGGAATCTGCGTATTCTGCTGGGCATAAACGATTTGATAAGCGGTAAAACCATCTTGCAGCATTTCATATTCGAGCAATTCACCGTCACATGCCTTGATATGCCGGACTAATAAATCGGCATCATACAACTGCATACTAGCAGGTGGTCTGGGGTTAATTTCCAGTGCGTAGCTGGCTTGATCGTGTTGAATAAAATCTAGCGAATTCAATCCTTTAAGCGACAAGGCTGGAATTAATTTATCTAACCAAACACGTATTTGTTTTTTTTGCTCATGCGACAACTCAGTGCTATTGATGATTCCTGAAAAAATAAACTCATCAGCGTCATTTAATGCAGTTGTCCATTGCCGATTAAAGCCTACGATCTGGCTATGCTTACCATCGGCAAGAAACAGCACAGAATGAGGTATGCCTTGTTGATATTTTTGCCAATAAACATCTGATTCACTGGCTTTACTCGAAGAATACCTTCTTATTCCTACCCCGCCTTGGCCTTGCATGGGCTTAAGCAACCAATCTTCATTATGATCCGGACTGACAAACGTCACCCTAGGATAAGGAATCTGCAACACTTCCAATAATGAGAAAAATGCGGGTTTATCGTGTAGCTTGGTAAAAACGTCAGGTTGATTTCCAAGCAATGTCAGGCGATCACTTAACCAATTTAAACTGCCGGAATACCGTTCAAAACCGCTGCCATAAACTACACAAGTGACCGGATATCGCCTCAGGAAATAATCAATCGCCGGCAACAAATTTTCTTCTGCCAATGAACAGATTTGTTGAGTTTCATGCGCATAACTCCGTGTATCTTGGTCTCCCCAAAGATCAATAACCAAAGGCTTCAAGCCTGCTTGATAGGCTGCTTGGGCAAGCATACGCGCAGAATTTGCAACAATAACAAGATGTTTGAACTCACGCTTCATGCCGCTTGTCAGATCATTTTAAGACAGATGGTGTGCAATTACACGCTCAAATAAATACGCAATGAAAAATGCCATTTTTAACAATTAACTTTAAAAAACCAACAAGCAAATTTCTTGATTGGTACTATAATTGATGTAACTTTTATATAATTTAGTCACAATGTGGTGTATCCACACTATTTAGGATTTTGATACACGATGGCAAACGAACATAAAGAAAAAATGAACCAGCAATTGGATGCTCAAATCTTGGAGCTGGAACAACGGTTTAACCAGTTTCTCAAAGAGCTGGAAGAAGATTTTGATTTTGTGCCTTCAGCCGTCGCAAATAAAAATCACAAGGATAGTTATGACGACGACTATTATCCCGAATTCGACAACCGACTTGCAGACATGGAGAAAAAGTATGCTACCGTCGATAAGAAGTACACCATAGTGCTAACTCTGACTGCTCTCTTGATGTTCAGTGTATTAGGCTATCTGGGGTATTTACTTTTCGGTAAGTAAGCACTGACAAGGGACTCATATACCTTCCCATGGCTTATATAAACCCTCAACATTAACGCCAAACATATCCAACGCCCGGCCTACGGTTTCATTTACCATCGCAAGCAAGGAATCGGATTTGCTGTAAAAAGCAGGCATGGGCGGAAAAATGATGCCACCCGCTTCCGCCACAGCAGCCATATTTCTTATGTGAATCAGATTAAGCGGCGTTTCCCTGGGCATCAACACTAATCTGCGCCGCTCCTTAAGCACCACATCGGCGGCACGAGAAATCAGATTATCGCCAAAACCGTGGGCAACTGCTGCCAATGTTTTCATCGAACACGGCGCGATTATCATGCCTTCTGTCTTAAATCCACCACTTGAAATACTCGCTGCGATATCATTAATACCGTGGCTAAAATCCGCCAACTCGATCAATTCAGCTCGTTTCATGCCCATTTCATATTTCAGGTTGACCACACCCGCAGCAGAAATCACTAAATGCGTCTCCCAGTCTTCCTGTTCCCGCAAAACCTGTAGCATTCTCACGCCATAAATAGCACCGGTTGCGCCAGTCAACCCAATAATCAAACGTTTTTTGTGCATTATGTATTCAGTAAAGTAACAAAACGATCTGTTGCAGCAACCAAAGCGTCAATCATCTCTTCGTGCTGGGCGATATGTCCGGCATTTGGCAATACGATATAATCTGCGCGGGGCAATGCCTTATATAAGCTTAAACCGGCTTCCATTGGGCAAACGAGATCATATTGACCATGAATAATCGTGGTTGGAATATTTTGTAACAAGTCGCAATGTTCAAGAATCTGATTATCTTCAATAAAGTAATGGTGAACAGCATAGTGAATTTCCATTCGTACCTGTTCAATCATTTTCTCTGAAGTCGACTCATCCTGGCTTAAAAACTGAAACGCTTTCCCCATGGCAAGCTGCCCATTCCAGGCTGACCATTCCTTCGCAACCTTAGCATTTGCTTTGCAGTCTTCGCTATTAATGGCATTCCATAAGCCCTCGACAAGATTGGTTTGTGCTTGTACTGGCGCGCAGTCAACCAATCGCTGCCATTGCTCAGGATAAATCCGGTTTGCACCCGATAAGATAAACCAGTCCATATCCTGCTGTCGCGCCAGAAATACACCACGAATAATAATGCCTAAGACTTTATCATGATGCTGTTGCGCATACAGCAAACCCAATGTACCGCCCCAAGATCCCCCAAACACCAGCCATTTTTTAATACCTAGCTGGTTGCGAATCCGCTCCATATCGTCGATTAAATCTTGTGTGGTATTGTTTTCCAGCTCGCCGAATGGCAAGGACTGACCACAACCGCGTTGATCGAATAGGATGATTTGATATTGCTCAGGATTAAAAAACCGTCGATGGTCGGGCTTGATGCCAGAACAAGGGCCGCCATGCAGAAAAATAACGGGGATGCCATTGGGATTACCAATCAATTCAACATAAACGGCATGTTTGCTGCCGATTTTTAGGAAAAACGTGTGATATGGGGTTAGTTCTGGATAAAGGGTTTTCATCTTACTCCGGCTTAAACCCTTTCAAAGTAATATCTTTCAAAAAGTGGTAATGTTTGGTATTTGCGGTCAAAACATCTAACCCATTGGCAACTGCCGTGGCGCTAATCAAGGCATCAGCTAGCTGCAAGGAATGGCTTAGATAATATTGTTCGACATAGAACATGGCTTTCGCTGAAATATCTTCCGTGATATACGCTATTTTTGCATTCCACGCTCTCAAAGCCCGACGTAAACACGTCAATTCCTGTTTATTTCTCATTCCTTGAACTAACTCGATATAACTTACGACCGAAATATAAAACTCTGACAAGGCTTCTATTTCAGTTCGGGCATTGAGATTACCCTTTAGATACCAGATCAACACATCGGTATCGACCAACATCATGAAAACCGATTTTTACGCAAACCACGGACGTAATCATCAACGCTTGCGACATCTTCGCGATCACGCCAGATGCCAAACAAGCTATCCTCGCTTCGTAAATGCTCTACCAGATTATTGTCTTCGTAAGGCACTAATTTAGCACACGGCTTACCTCTAAAAGTGATCACGACACTATCCCCCCTCCCGACCGCAGCCAAGAGATCTTTAGAATGAAACCTGAGTTCCTTTGCTGTTGCTTTCATATTAGCACTCATTAAAGTCATAGGTATCTACACAAGTATCTGCCCCTTCTCCCTCGGGGGAGAAGGCTGGGATGAGGGGGATGTAAATAGTTGATTTTATTCTCCTCACCCCAACTCTCTCCAGCAGGAGAGGGAGTCCGTTGCTTTTTCAACTCGTTGTTTTTATTAAGCCGAAAACTTGTGTAGATACTTATGTATTAAAGTATTAACTTCAGAGTGTAAACTTTGAAGCATGGCTCGTCAACACTAAGTTTCGAACGCTACAAATGGTGATAGCTCAGGACAAAGGGTTTTCATTGTTCGTCCGAATTAAACGGTCTAACAAAACATCTTCAACATTGCGGCGGGAATCTATCACGGCTAAAACGTAGACAATAGCACTTGAAAATCGGTAAATAACGCGCCAAGGTGAAATAATCAGTTCCCGGTAATGCCCTATTCCGTGCGCTAACAACTCCGGCACGATGCGACCACGTTCTGGGAATATCACCAAGTCAGCAGTTTTATCCTTGATACTGGCGAAAGCATTCCTTGCGGCTTGCGGACTGTTAGCGTGAATGTATTGGATGATGGCAATCAAATCGCTTTCTGCGGTTTTGCTCCACTCAACTGAATAGCCTTCCATTACCTAGCTAATAGTGCTTCCACATTCTTGAAGACTTGATCTTGCGGTACGGTATTGCCATCACGCACATCATTTTCCGCTTGTGTCAGCAGCTTCAACAAACCCAATGTAGCACGCATCGCCTCGTAACTGTCAGCGTCTTGCAATACCGCCCTAGGCTCACCGTTTTGGGTGATTACGACGGGTCTGTGGGTTTCATTGACCTGATTCAATAAATCCGCAGAATGTAGCTTTAAATAACTAACAGGTTTAATATCGGCTGAAATTTTCATGCACGCACCTTAATGTCTATATTTGGTACTAAGTATAGCACCTACAAAAAGGGTAGACAAAAAAAAGGAGGGCTTACGCCCTCCTTGTGTGTTGATATCCTTATCAAACGATATCCGTATCGTATTCTGTTTCCTTAGAAACCTATACCTAAAGAACCACCAGCGGTGAAACCGTTGACGTTAGTACCATCAAGCTTGTTAAGCGCCCAGTTGTAACGTACGTCGGCACCTACATAGATGTTTTTCCAGATATTGTAATCAACACCGCCGCCAAAATGGATGGCTGGCATCAAATGGCTGATAGTATTAACTTGGCTAGGTGGTGACATGACGTTCAGCGTGAAACCGGCTGGAATAATCCATGGTCTCAGTTTGCTGCCTTTAAGAAATTTGATTTTTGGTGCGGCAGTCAAACGTAATTGACTTTGTGTTGTTGTTGATGATGAACCCGGAACCCCGTTAGTTACCCCAGTAACATTACCTTGGAACTTACCGAATTCGTTATAATCGAACATTAATTCAGCCAATACTTCGGTATTGTTCATCAAGCCGAACAAGTTATCATCCAGGCTAAAATCAAAACCCGCACCGAAAGCCCAACCATCTTTATCACTGCTTTCACAACCAATAGCACCAGCAATCAAACAATCACCACCTGTTCCATTAGAAGTTGTGGCAATAGGCCGTTGATCATTTCTAGCATAAGCGCCACGGAAGAACACCATATTGTCTTTTGGACGATCTGGTTGGTTTTTATGTTCTTGCATCCACGCATCCAGCTCTTGAACCTTAGCTGAATCAGCACCTTGGCCTGATGCCGCTCTAATAGCTGACATTTCATCTTGCATGGCGCGTAGCTGTGCTTCCAGCACGTCAACTTTGCTAACCAAAGCTGATTCCGTCGCGTGGTGTTGGGCGCGTGTACCCGCTACCGCTTGTTGAGATACCATAGCACCGGCTACTGTTAAAGTAACTGTAGCAATGCCAAGTGCCAGTTTAGTTTTATTCATCATCGTTCCCCCTCATGAGGTTGTTATTTTACAAAAATTTGCTTTAATACAACAAAACTTTCCTACGGAGCTAATACTAGCAGCAAAATAGAAACACTACAAGTTTTTGTGTCATTTTTTTTATATTATGTTTACATTTATAATCAACAACTTGCAAAACACTCTTAATTATTTTGTTGTATTGTTTGCAAGTAACAACAAAAATATCGAAAAAACCACACAGCAATTCTTCGTTATTTTTGTGTTACCCTTAAGGGTAATTGAAAATAGCCTTACCGACAAGACAATTCCTTCCTCACCTTTCCTTTCATGACATCAAACACAGACATCACCCTTGTAGGCGGCGGCATCATGGGGTTACTTACCGCCCGTGAATTTTATAAAGCTGGCGCGACGGTTACGGTTATCGACAAAGGTTTTCTTGGGCGGGAGTCCTCTTGGGCGGGAGGTGGCATTTTGTTGCCGCTGTATCCTTGGCGGCAACAACCGGGAATTACCCAATTGGTAAAGCAGAGCCTGGGCTTATATCCCAATTTGGCATCGGAGCTTTTAGCGGAGACGGATATTGACCCTGAATGGAATCCATGTGGCTTATTAATTACACAAAATCCTGACATCACCGCAGCAATGGATTGGTGCAATCACAATAAGATTGCCTTTGAAGAGGTTGAACGTAGGCTAGGTGGATTAGAAACAACGCCTGTACACCCACTGTTTTTGCCACATATCGCCCAAATCCGCAATCCCAGGCTGATTAAATCGCTTAAGCAAGATTTGCTGCAAAAAGGCGTACGATTATTGGAAAACTGCCTGTTAAGCTCCATCAATCTCGAAAATAACAGCGTGACTTCAATAAATACCAGCATAGGCAACCTGCCGATTAATCAGCTAATCATTTCGGCTGGCGCGTGGACATCTGAACTTATGGTGCAGTTTTTCCCGACTATTAGGGATAATCGCCCACAAATTTCGCCCGTAAAAGGGCAAATGTTGCTGTTCGCCGCCAAGCCGGATACGTTACCGACAATGGTGCTGGACGGTGGACATTACCTAATTCCAAGGCTGGATGGGCATATCCTGGCTGGCAGCACGGTAGAAGCCAATACCTTTGATAAGACCACAACATCAGAAGCCAAAGACCAGATCAGTGACTTCGCACTGAAATTATTGCCTGTTTTGAAGGATTACCCGTTAGTTAAGCATTGGGCAGGAATACGACCAGGAACTGCTTGTGGTGTACCCTATATAGATAAGCACCCTGAAATCAGTAATCTAAGCATTAACGCTGGGCATTTTAGGAATGGGCTGGCGATGGCCCCGGCTTCGGCGCAACTTATGGTTGATTTGATATTAGATCGCCCTAGTTCTGTTGACCCTGAACCGTATCGATTGGATAGGTTGGTTTAGTCCCCTCTCCCCTCGGGAGAGGGCTAGGGTGAGGGGTTAAATAAGGCTTTTTGCTTTTTATATCCCCTCATCCCAACCTTCTCCCGAGAGGAGAAGGAGCTGTCCGCCATTTGGCTGAGGCATATTGCCAATCACGAAAGGTATTATTAGTTGATCCTTATGCTCACCACAAAAACCCAAACATGAACCTATATCCCCTTTTTCGCCCCCTGCTCTTTACCTTGAATGCAGAAATCGCCCATGAGATAACGCTCAAGCTGTTAAACGCTGCCTACATTTCCGGCTTAGGCAAACTGCTTTATCCATCCATAGATGATAAACCCGTCAATGTGATGGGACTAAGTTTTAAAAATCCGGCCGGCCTAGCCGCAGGTTTGGATAAAAATGGCGATTATATTGATGCGCTGGCGGCTTTGGGCTTTGGCTTTATTGAAATAGGCACCGTAACGCCTAGGCCGCAGCCGGGCAATCCCAAGCCGCGCTTGTTTCGTCTGCCTGAACATCAGGCCATCATTAATCGAATGGGTTTCAATAACTTAGGTATAGACCATTTACTTACTCAGGTTAAAAAAAGTGCTTACCAGGGGATTTTGGGGATCAACATCGGCAAGAATTTTGATACGCCGATTGAGAAAGCAGCAGATGATTATTTAATCGGCTTACGCAAAGCTTATCCTGCCGCCAGTTATATTACGATTAACATCTCTTCACCCAACACCCAGAACTTGCGGCAATTACAACAAGGCGACGAAAGCAGAAAACTGATAGCAGCACTTAAGGAAGACCAACTCAAGCTTCAACAAGAACACGGAAAATACGTACCTTTAGCACTGAAAATAGCGCCAGACTTGACTAATGAAGACATAAGCCGAATTGCCAAATTGCTATTGGAATTTGAAATTGACGGGGTTATCGCTACCAATACTACGATTGACCGAGCCATTATCGCCAACCACCCACTTGCTAATGAAGCAGGTGGCTTAAGCGGCAGTCCGGTTAAAGATAAGTCCACCGCAGTCGTTAAAGGTTTATCGGCAGAATTGCAGGGCAAAATTCCAATTATTGCGGTGGGCGGGATATTGAATAGTGATGATGCCCAGGAAAAATTTGCAGCTGGTGCGAGTTTGGTGCAAATTTATAGCGGTTTGATTTATCAAGGCCCCCAGTTGATCTCCGAAATTGTTAATTCTCTGACCTAAACCGTTTAATGTTGCCCTGCCAACTGAAAAATCTTTTTTCTACGCTCTATAAAGCTCCCGTAAATAGCCTGATCGGCATCATATAGTGCTTGATTTTCAGCAACATAATTTATTGAGTCTTTTAACTGATCGAAAATAGGAATAACGAAAGCTGGCTTTTTTTCTAAAACATTAAGGATAACATTCAAATAAACACTAGCCGCATCAGATCGTCCCCATATTTCAACACCCATATTTAAAACATAATCACGGAATCCCAACACATAATACTGAAATGGTTTTATTGGCATGAATCTTAAGCCATTTCCACATAACACTACATTTCGCTCGAAAGATTCCCGCATCTCACTATTAGATTTGCCAAAGTAATAATAATGACAATCATCAGTATCTATGCTGGATCTTGGGTCAAAATCTTCCCAATCCGATTCATCGGGAATTTTCATTTCATTCATTTAATTGCCTATTCACCTGCAATCGACATCCGTTCAATCAAAATCGAACCCGTTCGGGTATTGCCGCGATAATCCACATCATTACCTATCGCAACGATATTTTTGAACATGTCCTTCAAATTTCCGGCAATGGTTATTTCTTCAACCGGATATTGGATTTCGCCACGTTCAACCCAAAAACCTGCCGCGCCACGCGAATAATTGCCGTTAATCATATTAACGCCCTGCCCCATTAACTCAGTCACCAACAAGCCAGTACCCAGCATTTTTAGCATGGCCTGAAAATCATTGGCACTCGTTGTAACGGTCAAATTATGCACTCCCCCCGCATTACCAGTACTTTGCATGCCTAACTTACGAGCCGAATAAGTGCTTAATACATAACCACGCAAATAGCCTTCGCTGACAATATCCCGGGTTTGGGTTGCAATGCCTTCGCCATCAAATGCTGCACTACCTAACCCACCTTTGAGCAAGGGCTGCTCGTGGATGCGGATAAAATTCGGAAAGATTTGCGTATCCAACGCATCTAGCAAAAAGGTCGATTTTCGGTACAACGCACCGCCGCTAATGGCTCCTATCAAGGAACCGATTAATCCTGATGCGACTTCTGCACAATACAATACGGGACATTGTTGCGTTGGTAATCTACGCGCTTCTAAACGCTTGATCGTGCGTTCACCCGCTTTTTTGCCAATTACCGCAGCCGTTTCCAAATCATTCGCTTTTCTGGCAACGCTGTACCAATAATCGCGCTGCATGCTGTCGCCACGCTGCGCCACCACCGAACAACTTAAATTATGCCGAGTTGACAGCCTGCCTTGCAAAAAGCCAAGGCTATTGCCCATCACACGTATGCCCTGATGGGTATTTACCGTCGCGCCTTCCGAATTGGTAATATCCGCATGGACAGCCAAGGCCGCCGCCTCGCATTCAATCGCCAACGCAATCGCTTTATCGGCAGTTAACGCCCACGGATGGTTAAGGTCGAGATCGGGGAATTCTGTTGCCAGTAACGCCTTATCCGGCAAGCCAGCAAACTCATCTTCGCTGGTATAACGCGCGATGCTGCACGCCGCACTCACGGTTTCCTTGATGGCATCCGGCGATAAGTCGGTGGTACTAGCCGTGCCTTTACGCTGACCAAAATAAACGGTGATGCCTAAACCTTGGTCGCAATGGTGTTCTATCGTTTCAACTTCACCCATTCGGGCTGTTACCGACAAGCCGTTTTCCTGGCTTAATCCCGCTTCTGCTGCGCTTGCGCCCTGTTGTTTCGCCTCATCCAGCAAGTTTTGCACGATGGTTTTTAAACGTTCAATGTCCTGATTTTGCAATGTGTTCTCTCTTAAACAAAATAATTTTATGAATAGCACGGATATCGTAACCGGATTCCAGTAAATGTATAGTAAATGTGTGCCGTTGTACTTTAGGAGCTTATAGTTTTTCAATATCTGCCATCACCTCATAAGGAAATCTCTAAAAATTCAAGAACTCTTTCGCATTCCAGGGATGGAGGAAGTGCCGCAGCGAGTAAGGAACTCGCGCCGTATTCCTCTGGGAGAAGGTTGGGGTGAGGGTTTTAAAATCAAACATTTACAACCCTCACCCTAGCCCTCTCCCAGATGGATAGAGGATCTTTAGAGATCCCCATAAGAACTAACCTACTTTTCTTACATACGACGACGATATTTACCTCTAAAAGTAAATAATACGAGACCTTTGCACGACCTCAAGCCCCAAAATGGGTAAAATAAGCCTTTATTCAAGTTCGAGCAATAGCCTATGTCCTGGAAGAACCTAGCCCAAACCAG
>NZ_JBEBKJ010000042.1:0-30963 GCF_040079455.1 Methyloglobulus sp.
TCAGCCGAATACCGCCCATTAAGGTGAATGCCAATTCAAAAAAATCGGCTTTTGACCAGTCAGCCGGAGTTTCTGCTGTTTGTGCAAAGGTCTCAGATTATTAATCATTAGCTTACCCAGATTGTGAATGTGATAAAAGTTTTTTGATTATTCTGGATGTAAATTGAGCATAGCTCATATCATAATGTACATTAAGATAGCCATTATTAGCTAAATTGCAACTTATCGAAATTAAATCATAGAATATGAAGTTGATTGAACCATGGGTTGCAAAAATGCGAGCCTTGATCTTTTACTCTACCATCTAGATTTTGCAAAACGATTGTAGTGTTGATTTTGTGGCTTTGTCATCTACAATTTTTGATATTAAGTTTTCCACACGATATTGCGATTGTAACAATGAAAGTCAAAGTGGGTTTTTCAGATTTTTCCACACACTTTTACGAATACCCGAAAATAATTACTAAATATGCCGGAACCTGGACAAGAATACAGCCCTTAACATTTACACCAGTTGCTAACTAAAGCCCTATATAGATCGCGCCAGACTAAGTTGGCGCGATCTTTCTACCGCGATTTAATGATGATTAACCCTGATGCTAAATAATATAATTTGGTTTCTAAAAATAGCCTTTTGTTTGTATTTACTACCACTTATTTCGCTATTATTTGGGTGTATAGGCTCAGATATGGGGCCAACAATCGAGTTTGTGGCTTTCCCTTTAGAGGGCTGTTGGAAAGGCATTGAATCAAGAGATTTAAAATTAACCCCTGCCACAAGAACGATTTTATCGGTCATCTGGTACTTACTTTTATTTGGCATTTTCCTAGTGATCCCTTTACACCATAAAAAATACTTTGAACAAGAAAAGTTTTATAGCGCTTACAAAAAGTTCTGGCTTGCTGGCAGTTTGGCTATTGCTACGCTTTGGTTCACCTTAGCGGAGTTAGGGGGAATGCCGGTGGTTGCGTTTTTTCCGCCTAAGCCTGCTGATTTCCTTCCGGTATATTTAGTCGAACCTGCTATTCATGTTGTTGTTATCACGTTTACAGTCTGGTATTTAGCCGTAACCCCTGCCACTAAACAATATAAAAACTGGGGTAACTGATTCGTTATCCTACCTCAGTTGCTGATTAAAGCCTAAGATCGCGCCAGCAGACGTTGGCGCGATTCGTTCGTCTACCACGATTTAATCATGATTATCCCGTATGTTGGGTATTTTGTAGGTTGGCGGTGAGGTACGAATCCCAACATTTTGTGGCACGGTTTGTTGGGATTCGCAAGCTCTTCACAACCTAGATTTTCACAGCGTACCGCGCATATCCCGATGCGTTTGAAAAAGGCGCAATAACCTTTCGGACGTCGGCTGTTATCGAAGTTGCAATGTGCTAAAAGGCAGGGCAGAGTTTGTAATACCAATCCCAAAATATTGTTGTATGAATCTCCCTCATCCTAGCATTCTCCCTTTGGATAAGGTGTTATGAGAGCTTTTTGGGTTTGGTATAAGCAGAACAATGAGCGTTTTTAATAACTCCGTTGCACAGAAAAACTCGCCAACGCCAATAAGGCTTGTTTGTATTCGTTGTCAGGTAAAACCGCTAACGCAGACATTGCTTTTTGAGCTTCTTCATTAGCGCGTTGCTCGGTGTATTCTATCGCTTTGCTGCTTTTTACGATGGCGTAGACATCATTGAATGCATCCCGATTGCCGTTTTTTATGGCATCAATAACCACGTTGGCATCGGTCTGATTGCTGTTTTTGATGGCATAAATCAAGGGTAAAGTGGGCTTGCCTTCGGCGAGATCATCGCCCAGGTTTTTGCCTAGCTCTTCTTTAGTGGCCTTATAATCCAAGGCATCGTCGATTAATTGGAAGGCAATGCCAAGATGTTGTCCATATTGGGACAGTTTTTCTTCAACTTCAGTATTTGCATTGGATACCACCGCCGCTAATCTTGTCGCGGCACTGAACAAAATAGCGGTTTTTCTGGAAATGACTTCCAAATATTTTTCTTCTGTCGTTTCGGGATTGTTGCAGTTAAGTAGTTGTAGTACTTCGCCTTCGGCAATGGCGGTGGTGGTCTTGGAAAGGATTTCCATGACGCGCATAATGTTGGTACGCACCATCATCTCAAATGCGCTCGAATACAGATAGTCGCCAACAAGCACACTGGCAGCATTGCCCCAGACCGCATTGGCAGATTGTTGGCCGCGACGCAGATCTGACTCATCTACCACGTCGTCGTGCAGCAGAGTAGCTGTGTGGATAAACTCAATTACCGCAGCCAACACCAGATGATTATGATTAATCTGGCCTAAGGCTTTAGCGGCAAGCAGTAATAGCATTGGGCGTAAGCGTTTGCCGCCATTGTTGACGATATAATGTCCCATTTGATTGATGAGCAGCACATCGGAACTAAGCTGATTGATAATCAACGAATCGACGGCTTTAACTTCGTCAGCCGTCAGTCGTTTGATGGAATCAAAGTCAATAGTATCTGATGCGCTGGTATGTAAAATAGATGACATTATTTAGTAAAGTTAAGCAAGTCGAATGTAACAATTGCTGCAAAAAATCAAACACGGCATTATAACTGAATATAAGCTGAATAACCCAACCTAAATAATAGCTAGGATTAATAGCAGCTTTGGCCAAATTTTGTAAAATACTTTATCTTCATCAGTTAAATTAATGGAATATTGATTTGACGTGGATCAGTTTTAAAAATACAATTGCAGGTTAATCTTAGTAAGTTAATGCTTTATGGAGTTGTGACCGATGTATGCGGTAATTCAAACAGGTGGTAAACAGTACCGTGTTGAGGAAGGCACGTACTTAAAGGTAGAAAAGCTTGAGCTTGGCATCGGTGACAGTATTGAGTTCGATAAGGTGCTAATGTTTCAGTCAGATGATGCTGTCAAAGTCGGCCTGCCTTATATAGAAGGCGCTAAAGTTACGGCGACTGTGTTGTCTCAAGGGCGGCACGACAAAATCAAGATCATTAAATTCAGAAGGCGGAAGCACCATATGAAACAGATGGGGCATCGTCAGTACTATACAGAAATCCAGATTTCTGGCATTTCCGCTTAAAAGCAGGAGTTAAAGATGGCTCATAAGAAAGCTGGAGGTAGTACCCGTAATGGTCGCGACTCCAATGCAAAAAGATTAGGTGTAAAGCGTTTTGGTGGTGAAAACGTCATAGCTGGCAATATCATCGTCCGTCAACGTGGCACTCGTTTTCATCCGGGTGTAAATATGGGTTGTGGCAAAGACCATACCTTGTTCGCAACCGCTGATGGCAAAGTTGTGTTTGAAGTAAAAGGTCCAAAAAGCCGCCAATTTGTTAGTATTGTAGCTGCATAGGACATCCTCTGTTGCATTGATGGCAACAGATTCAGTTTGCAAAAAGCTCCGCTCATCAAGTGACGGGGCTTTTTTTGTTTTGGCTGGTTGATAGACCACACTGTGAATTATGAAGTTTGTTGATGAAGTAGTCGTTCGCGTAGAGGCCGGTGATGGCGGCAATGGTGCAATAGGCTTTCGCCGCGAAAAATATATACCTATGGGCGGTCCCGATGGCGGCGATGGCGGCGATGGCGGTTGTGTCTATCTAATTTCTGTTGAGAACGTCAATACCTTGGCAGATTTTCGTTTTCATACCGTGCATAGAGCCGAACGGGGCCAAAATGGAATGGGTCGTAACTGTACCGGCAAAAAAGGTGACGACTGTTATGTGCCTGTACCGTTAGGCACGCTGGTATCCGATGCTGACACCGGTGAGTTGATTGGTGACTTGACAAAGATAGGCGAAACTTTGCTGGTTGCCAAAGGCGGTTTTCACGGCTTAGGCAATACCCGTTTTAAAAGCAGTATCAATCGAGCGCCTCAGAAAGCCAGCAAAGGGTCGGAAGGTGAGCATCGTATGCTCAATTTGGAACTTACTGTCATTGCGGACGTAGGTTTGCTGGGTATGCCTAATGCCGGAAAATCCAGCTTGATACGGGCGGTTTCTTCTGCAACACCCAAGGTTGCTGACTATCCTTTCACTACCTTGCATCCCAATTTAGGCGTGGTCAGGATAGACGAACAACGCAGCTTTGTTATCGCCGACATTCCCGGCGTGATCGAGGGCGCAGCGGAAGGCGCAGGCTTAGGGTTACAATTTCTCAAGCACTTGTCGCGTACGGGCTTATTGCTGCATGTGATAGACGTGAAGCCTTATGAGAGCCTAGATACGCCCGTCCAATCAGCAAAAAAAATCATTCATGAGCTAGAAAAATGGAGCGACGAATTGGTGGGAAAGCCTCGCTGGTTAGTACTTAATAAAATAGACCAATTGCAAGATGATGAAATTGAATCGGCCTGTAAATCAATTATTAAGGGCTTAAAGTGGAAAGCCCCAGTATTTAAAATTTCAGCTATTAATGGCAATGGTACAAAAGAATTAATGTTCGCCATCATGAATTTTTTGGAAGAACAACGGCGGAAAGACAGTGAGCAGGGCTGAATTTAAAAACGTCAAACGGGTTGTCATCAAAATAGGTAGCTCCTTGCTTACTAAGGGTGGGCAAGGACTTGATAAAGTAGCGATTGCCGCTTGGGTTAGCCAGATGGTTGGCTTAAAACAGCGCGCCGTTGATGTCGTGTTGGTTTCATCAGGTTCAGTTGCTGAAGGTATGAGTCGCTTAGGTTTGAAGGCCAGGCCAAAAACCCTGCACGAATTACAAGCCGCCGCCGCTGTAGGTCAAATGGGGCTAGTGCGGGTGTTTGATGACAATTTTCAGCAGCACGGTCATCATGCCGCTCAAGTCTTACTTACCCATGACGACCTGGCCGACAGGCAGCGTTATCTTAATGCCCGTAGCACCTTATTGACGTTGCTCAAATTTGGTGTAATCCCCGTTATCAACGAAAATGATACTGTTGCCACGGAGGAAATTCGTTTTGGTGATAATGACACCTTGGCAGCGTTGGTGGCAAACCTGATTGAAGCAGATTTGCTCATTATCTTGACTGACCAAAAGGGCTTATATACCGGTGATCCCGGCGTATATCCCGATGCCGAATTGATTCCGAAAATCAGCGTCAACGACAACCGACTTGAAAAAATGGCAGGCGAAAGCCGCAGTGGTCTGGGTCGTGGCGGCATGTACACCAAAGTGAAGGCGGCGCGACTGGCTTCAAGATCGGGTGCTGCAACCGTCGTTGCTCCAGGTGTCGTTGAGAATGTAATTACCCAAGTAATTTCAGGGGAGCAAATCGGCACCCACTTCCTGCCGGACATAGAACCTTTGGTTGCCAGAAAACGCTGGCTAGCCGGACAATTGCAGGTTAAAGGCAAGCTAGTACTGGATGCAGGTGCAATCAAGGTGCTGAAAAGCGATGGCAAAAGCCTGTTAGCCGTGGGTGTCAAATCCGTTTCAGGAAAGTTTGGGCGGGGTGAATTGGTATCTTGTACCGATGAAAACGGTCTGGAGATAGCCAGAGGTCTCATCAACTATGGCAAGGCCGATGCAGCGCTTATCGCAGGTAAAAGCAGCATCGAATTTGAGAAGATTCTTGGCTATGCTGATGATTCAGAAATGATCCACAGAGATAATATGGTATTGATTTAAGGGGATCTCTAAAAATCTCCTCTTCCTCTGGGAGAGGGTTAGGGTTATTTCTATAAGCTGTTGATTTTAAATAACTAATCCCAACATTCTCCCTTCGGGAGAAGGTTGGGATTAAGGGGCATAATGGTGGGTCACCATAAAGATATTGATCAATATGCTTATTGCCATCGTTCGATTTTATGTTGCCTGCTTAGCAAAAAATCAGACAAACAAAGACAGCGTCATATAGAGGTATTGTCCCCAGATGCGATCTACGAAAACAATCTTTCGTTTCTGGGTTTTCCAGCAATCGCTATCGGAGCGTTGGAATAGGATATGGGTATGAATGCTGAAATTATTGGTTTTGGAGCTAACAAATTAGGTTTTTTTCGTTTTCTCCAAATCCAATGCCGCTTGGTAAAGCAGTTTTTTTCTGGCTCCGGTGATTTGTACTGCTAATTCAACCGCAGTTTTGATAGTGCATTCGCGCATCAGTATGGTAAGTGTTTTAATCTGCTCAGAGGTGAGATCCTCTTCATTTTTGTTAATCTTAGCCGCTCCCTCAACAAGCACTACAAATTCGCCTTTGCGCATATTGTCGTCTTGCGTTACCAGCTCCAGCGCATTAGCTAAGGTGGTTTTGATTATGGTTTCGTGCATTTTGGTTAACTCCCTAGCGATAACAACCTGTCGATCTCCTTGCAGAATGGTTGCCATGTCCTGTAACGCCACCAAGATCCGGTGACAAGATTCGTAGAATACCCAGGTCGTCGGCACACTCAATCTTTCGGTGAAAAAGATTTTACGTGCCGAGGATGTGCGTGGCAAAAACCCTTCAAAGGAGAATTGGGTGACGGGCAAACCCGCAGCCGATAAGGCGGCAATTAAGGCACAGGCTCCGGGAATCGGCACAACCGTCAAACCCGCGTCTTTTATCTTACGTACCAAGGGCATACCGGGGTCGCTCAACAATGGCGTACCGGCATCAGAAACCAAGGCTACGGACAGCCCGTCACGTAGCTTTTCTAATAGGTTTTCGGCCGCTTTGTCTTCGTTATGCTGATGGAATGAAATAATTTTGTTGCTGATACCATAATGTTGTAGCAATAATTTTACATGCCGAGTATCTTCGGCGGCAATCAAGTCAACCTGTTTTAAGGTTTCTATAGCCCTGAAGCTAATATCTGCTAAATTACCTATTGGGGTTGCAACAACGTATAATTTGCCGTATTGATTTGACATTTAATCTCTGATTTGAATTATTTCTGTCTAACGCGAAGGTAAGACTTATGAACCGCCACTACGTTTGTGTTCCACTTTTCTGCGTGCTGCTGTCGGGCTGTGCAAAACTCCCAGATAACTATGGATTGTACCAAGAACCGCCATCACCTATGGCAATTGTGCAAAATAATACCCATTTACAGTCTATCGAGTCCTTAATTCAGGCAGGCAAAGGCAATGCGGCCAAGCAACAGGCTGATTTGATCAACCCGTCGAAATTGACACGCCCACAGCAGGTGCAATTCGATCTGTTATATGCCCAAATCCTGCTCAGTTTTGGTGAGGCAGAACAGGCTATTAGCAAGCTGGCGACCACGGAAACCGGACAATTAGCTGTAAGCGATAAAATCAAATTCTACCAATCCCTGGCATTTGCATATTCATTAACAGGTAATCTACTGGAAAGTGCCAAGGCTAGAATTTCTTTGGATCCTTTATTGGTTAAACTTGATGAACGGAAAAAAAATCAAGGTATCATTCTTGAAACATTAGGCTTATTACCTGAAGCCAGTGTACAAAAAACGCCCAGGCTACCCGAATGGATGTCCATCGCCAAAATCCTGACATTAAGAAGCCAGAATCCAGCCAATTTTAATGCCTCGTTATCAAGCTGGCGGGCTGCTAATCCAGATCATCCCGCGAACATTTATTTGGCAACAGTAGCAAATATGTCAGACGATACCGGCGATACGCCTAAGTCAATAGCCGTTTTATTGCCTGAATCCGGGCCTTTTCTAGATGCTGCTAAAGCGATTAAAGCTGGGTTTTTGGCAGCCCACAGTCGTCACAACAGCAGTGGCAGCAAACCTATGCTGCATTTCTACGATACCGAAAAGGGAAAAGCAGCCGATTTGTACCAACAAGCAGTCAAGGACGGCGCAAAAATGGTTATCGGGCCATTGAATAAAGAGAGCATTCAAAGCCTAGGTAATTCAACCATGCTTAGCATACCGGTGCTGGCTTTGAATCACGTACCCAATCTCAGCAAACAGAATCTGTATCAGTTTGCCCTCAGCCCGATGGATGATGCTGCAGAAATCACCCAGAAAGCCGCATTGGATGGCCACAAAAAAGCCGTATTGCTCGTCCCCAATAACGAGCAAGGTAAACGTATCTCATCTTACTTTATCGAGGATTGGCGAGCACTTGGTGGTACTATTTTGAAAAAGCAGACTTACGATCCAAATAAGAAAGATTTTTCAATAGTTATCAGAAGCTTATTAGGCATTGATGAAGGTGAAAGCCATCACCAAAAAGATCAACAAGCTTCCTCTGACGCTAAATATGCAGTCAATAAAAGTCAGGATGTCCAAGCCCTGTTTTTGAGCGCCTACGGTAAGGAAGGGCGGCGAATCAATTCACAACTGATTCAGGCAGGCGGTCTTCCGATTTACGCCTTGCCGACTATTTATTCAGGATTACCTGACTCAGTTGGCGATAATTCCTTGAATGGGATCACTTTTTGCGATACGCCCTGGCTGTTTAATGGCGCTTACAACGGCGAATTGAGCATGATGGCACTTCGGGACATTTGGAAACAATTTCCCAGCTCTTACATACGTTTGGTTGCTATGGGCATTGATGCCTTTCATCTTGCGGGGAGATTAACGTCCCTAAACAACATGCCTTATTCTGGCGCAACCGGAAATCTCTCCCTAGCAGCCGGAAACCGCATCAAACGCAATCTGGTTTGTGCCAAGTTTGCTATGGGGCAGCCTGAGCTTATCGGCTTTACCCACAGCCCTTCTGAGGGAGACTATAGCGGTGCTGGCAAACCAGTGGGCATTGAGACTCCCAGCTCTAATCCATGACGTGATAAGCTCACTAAAGGCGAAGGCGGCGCACTTACTCCGTGGTAAAACTGCAGAAGATCAAGCGCATGACTTTTTGATTAATAAAGGACTAAAACCAATTTGCCGAAACTATCGTTGCAAGCAGGGTGAGCTGGATCTAGTTATGACCGATCAACAATCGCTGGTGATTGTTGAAGTTCGCTACCGTAAGTCAGACGCTTACGGCAGTGCCCTTGAAAGTATTACCCACAGTAAACAAGCCCGTATCATAGCCGCCACGTATCATTATTTATCGACACTACGTACGGATTGTCCCTTGCGTTTTGATGTCGTCGCCATCTCCGGTAATGGTGACATTAACTGGATCAAAAATGCCTTTTAGCCTTGATACTGACAAATGAGTTTACAAAACCGAATCATCAATCACTTCACTGATAGCATTCAAACTAAACAAGATGCCTTAGGGGAGTTATGTGAGCTGATTGAATTGGCTTCACAACGCATGGTGACAGCATTGTTGAATGACCGGAAAATTATTTCCTGCGGCAATGGCCGTTCTGCTGCTTGCGCCCAGTTATTATCTTCAGCTTTGTTGAATCAGTTTGAACGCGACCGCCCGTCATTACCAGCCATTGCCCTAACAATGGATGCGACGACATTAACAGCTATCGCCAACGACTATCGTTATGAGCAAGTATTTTCCAAACCCATCCGCTCACTCGGTCAAAGCGGTGATGTATTGGTGACCTATACCGATGGCAACCATTCCGCTAATATTGCCAAGGCTATCGACATAGCGCATGGCAAAGATATCTCTATCATTGCCCTGACAGGACACAAAGGCGAAGCCATTTCAGCGTTATTAAATGAAAGAGACCTGGAAATATGCGTTCCGTCCGGCTCTGCTATACGCACGCACGAAGTCCATGTGCTGATTACGCATTGCTTATGCGACTTGATTGACCATCAATTGTTTGATGGGATGGCGTAACCAGCATCGTTATTAGGTCTGTCGAAAAGCCAGGGAGTTTCGAAATTGATGTTAACTTTATAGTGGCAGCATTGTGTTCAAATCCATAAAGAAAACGTCAAGCACTGTAAAAATCAATCGTTTCCCCTGCATAAAATGCGGCGGTTTGCTGGCTTTTAAGCCCACCACCCAGCATCTTATTTGCGAATATTGTGGTCAAGAAAATCAGATTGAACAGCGCTTCGATGAAATACAGGAATACGACTTTCATCAAGCGCTAATTGAACTGGCGCAAGCTAAACCTGCTTCAGAAGCCGCCCAGATTCAATGCGATGCTTGTGGAGCGGGGTTTAAATTCGCAGGTAGTGTTCATGCGGGTGAATGTCCTTTTTGCGGCACAACGATTGTTACCAGCACGGCACAAACCAAACCTATCACGCCAAAATCCCTACTCCCTTGCAAAATCAATGAACAAGAAGCCAAGCAGCAATTCCAACGCTGGTTAAAAGGCTTATGGTTTGCGCCTAACAAAGTCAAAAAATATGCAGACGATGATGCCAAGCTGCTAGGCGTTTACATCCCTTATTGGACGTTTGATAGCAGCACAGAAACCACTTATTTGGGTGCGCGTGGTGATGTTTATTATGTCAATCAACAAGTACAAACTGTAAAGGCTGGGCAAATGATCAGCGAAACCAGGCAAGTACCACAAACTCGTTGGACTCCCACGCGCGGCAGGGTTTCGCGGTTTTTTGATGATGTGCTTATTGGTGCGAGCAAATCATTGCCTAGGCAAATCCTCGACCAATTCGAACCTTGGGATTTGGCAAGCCTGGAACCTTACAATGAAAGTTATTTGAGTGGATTCACCAGCGAATACTACCAAGTTAATCTCGTCCAAGGTTTTGACGAAGCCAAACGCAAAATGGACAATGTAATCTACTAAGATATAGCATTTGATATAGGCGGCGACCAGTAACGTAACGTGTCGATCAGTTTAATACGAGTCACAACAACACAACGTCTAGTTAAGTTTGAACATCAAAAACCTTATCCCAAATTCCCTCAACCTTCCCCCGCAAACCCGATACCACCTCAACATCAATCAACGCCTTGTCGCCTTGCAATACTTGCTTATGGCCGATGTCCCGATAGGTGCAGAATGCGGTTTTCAGGGTGTCGGCCTCGTTTTGGCTGATGATGCCGTGCCGCGCCAAGCCTTCCAATTGCCGGACATTGTCGGTAAATTCCGTTAACTCGCTGATTTTCGCAGCATTCGCCAAAATCAGGAATTGTACTATAAACTCGATGTCGGCAATACCGCCTTTGCCCTGTTTCAAGTCGAATTGGCTGGCGGAGCGGGTGTCCAAAGCGGCACGCATTTTTTCCCGCATCTCGCGGACTTCCGTTTTCAGTTTGGTTTTATCCCTGGTTAAACTCAAGATTCTATGGCGAATGGCTTCATACGCATCTTTTAGCCTCAGGTCGCCAGCAATAAATCGACCACGAACCAATGTCTGATGCTCCCAAGTCCACGCTTGATTTTTCAGGTAGTCTTCATACGTGTCTATATGTGTGACCAATAAGCCCGAATCCCCGTTGGGGCGTAGGCGCATATCCACTTCATAAAGTACGCCTGACAGCATCTTGGTGTCGAGTATATGGCGGATTTTTAGACCCAATCGACCATAGAATTGCGAGCAGGAAAGCGGCTTTTCTCCCGAAGTCATGGCATTGCCATTAGGACAATCGTACAAGAAAACGAGGTCGAGATCGGAGCCGTAGCCTAATTCAATGCCACCCAGCTTACCGAAGCCTATTACGGCAAAATTGATGTTATCGTTGCTTGTGCCGGGCGGAAAACCGTGTTTTTCCGTCAACATTAACCAAGTGCGTTCAATGACGTTCTCAACAATGCTTTCGGCGATGTAAGTCAAATAATCGCTGACGACCATAATGGGAATTACGTCCATAATGTCTGCCGCAGCTACCCTAAGCACATTGAGATGCTTGAATTGGCGGAGGGCTATCATGACCGATTCCAAATCTTGGCTGTCGATGGCAGCGAGCAATGCTTTAAGTTGTTGATTAAGGTCGTCCCGTTGTAACGGCTCATACAAGGTACGCGTATCCAGCAATTCATCGAACAATACTGGATACAACGCCAGATAGTCGCAAATCCAACCGCTGGCAGAAGCGAGTCGGATTAGCTGGGTAAGGGCGTCAGGGTTTTCCGATAATAAGGCCAGATAAACATTCCTGCCGGCGACGGCTTCAAACAGCTTGACCAGCCGCATTAGAGTTTCATCACGATTATCAACCAGTTGCGCGGACTCAATCAGTTGCGGTATCAAACGGTCAACGATGCCAGCGCCTTTTGTTGTCATTCGTCTCAATGTTGTGGAATTTTTGAAATCTTTGATGGCTTTTAAGGCTTCATTGGTATGCTGGAAACCGTAGCCTTTTAAATAGTCCATCAATTCGTCATCATCAGCAACGCAAGACCAGATTTTCTGGCTCAGTTTATCTTTATCATTTTGCTTTGATACAGCGAAAACTTGGTCAAAAACCGCATGTACATTGGTTCTGATCTGATCCAGCTCGGTTTTAAAGCTGTGCCAATCATGAAAATCCAAGGAATAGGCGAGTATCAACTGAGCTGTTTCTGAAGACGGCAGGTCGTGGGTCTGCTTGTCCTGATATTGCTGGATATGGTTTTCCACACGGCGCAAAAAGCGGTAAGACTGGCTGAGTTGCTCTGCATCCGTGTGCATAAGTAAGTTTTTGTTATCCAATATCGCCAAAACATCCAGAATGCCACGCGTCTGCAAAGCTTTTTCATGGCCACCGCGTATAAGCTGAAACGCTTGCCCGATGAACTCAATCTCGCGGATGCCGCCAGGCCCCAGCTTGATATTCTCCATGCGATCCTTGCGCTTGAGTTCTTGGGTAATTTGCAGTTTTAAGCCCCGCAACTCCTCGAATGCGCCATAGTCCAGGTAGCGTCGATATACGAATGGTTTTAGCATCGCCATAAGCTGAGCGCCCATCCTAAAATCACCCGCGACTTGGCGCGCCTTAATCATGGCGTAGCGTTCCCACTCGCGCGCCTGAGTCAAATAATAATTTTCCATACCGTCGAAGGTCATAATCACCGCCCCGCTGTCACCAAAAGGGCGTAGGCGAATATCGGTGCGGAAGACAAAGCCGTCCACAGTAATATCATCCAGCACCTTGACCAGTTTTTGGCACAGGCGGGTAAAAAATTCACTGTAGCTCGTGGACTTACGATCATGTAATTCGCCATCCTCAGGATAAGCAAAAATCAGGTCGATGTCGGACGAATAATTCAATTCATAAGCACCTAGTTTACCCATACCTAATACAACAACTTGTTGTGGGCTGCCATCGGCAAGAACCGGAGTACCCCGAAGGTCGCAGGCTAGTTGGTAGAGAAAAGCCAGCGCATATTGAATACAGGCGTCTGCAAGCTGCGATAAATCCATCAGCGTTTCGGCTAAATCCGCCCAGCCAGCCAAATCCCGCCAGGCAATCCTGACCATTTCACGGCGGCGGAAGTGGCGCAGTTGGGTCATTAAATCGGCTTCATCTGCGATTTCGAGGTTTGCCAGCTTGGCTTGATAAGTTTGCTCGGTATACAAGTTGTCCAAGTCGCCTGAATTGACCAGGTCAACCAGCAGTTCGGGTTTGCGAGTGCAACTTTCGGCAACGAATTCGCTGCAACACCAAACTTTGGGGATGGATTGAATTAGCTTATCGGTTGGGTTTAGGGTGGGCTTTTGTCGGTTGAGTTGGGTTAGCCCGTGTCCCAGACTGGATTTAACTGGGACTTGGAGTTCGAGGGGGATGGTTTGGAGTTGTTTTTCTATACTATTGATAGTTAACATATTAAGTGATTTTTTCTTAAATTCTTGATCGGCTAGTCCTAATTATAAGCGTATCAGTAACGTGATGTTGACTGAATAGGGTTCTCGAACCTGAGGGCGAAATGATTGGCCAGCCACTTGGCTTGGAACAAGGCCAACATCTCGCGCATTGTCTGTCTATACGTACTAATACGTATAGACAGTTAATTAGTAAGTTCCATAATGCCCACTTAAGGTTGAAACTTTGATTTTGTTGGTTTTTTCCTGTTAAAAATAGAAATTATTCTGAATTCTCTAAACGTAAAGCAGCACTAGGAACGGGTAATATGACGCAAGACGAATTAAGAGAAGCTGTGCTGGCCGCACTACTCGATTACGAAACGCTAAAAAAGACACGACGTTTAAAAGCCGTCAAGAAGGCATTGCGTGGAACCGTGATGGCAACTGTGATCGGTGGCGCGGGTATTACAGCCGCAAAAGAGGTGCGTAGCAACCAAGTGCAGGAAACCGCCACAATTGTGGCATCAAAGCCTAATGCGATGCCAGCCATGGCGAGGCTTTCTGAAGAAACGAGTTATTCTAAGCTTATTCCAGGTGTGGCTCTTTTCGCTTTTGATCGTCACACATTGGCGGCGGAGCAGGAAGCGAAGCTCACTGAATTGATTAAGCAACTCCCTAGAGATTCTGAGATAACCGTCATTGGCTTTACCGATTCCCAAGGTGGGCAGCGCTACAATAAAAAATTGGGTAGGCAGCGGGCGCAAACGGTAGCCGACCATTTGACACGCCATGGCATGAAGATAAAGGCCATCGGTAGTAATATTTCCAATGATATACCTAATGCCTGGATGGCGCGCCGTGTCGATATCATCGTGGATTCAGCTTCGGGGCCGTTTTATCTTAAATTGACATCGTTAGAAAATCAGCGTCCTTTCCAGCAATCTCAGCCGCAAACGCAAACGCCGTTAAATACGTTTAATTACCGCGATAAAGTGAAAAAGGATTTACCAGAAACTGAAAATAGGCCGACAATCGGCAGTGCGGAAAATGCAGGTACAAAACCGGATGCGGATGCTGCCACTGCAAAACCAAAACCCGAGCAAAAAGCATTTCAGCGGCAACAGGTTCGTGGCGTAACGCATTACGCGTTCAATAGTTATAATCTGGCAGTGGCGCATAAAGAGCGGCTTATGGAATTTATCAAACAACTTTCCAAAGATGCCGAGTTAACCGTTGTTGGGCGAACTGATGCAGATGAACATAACAAAAACCTGGGCATGCAACGGGCAAAAACCGTCGCTATCTTTTTGGCTAACCACGGGCTGAAAGTCAATGCAGTAGCAAGCAAGGTTTCCAGCGACAGGTTCACTGGCTGGTTCGCACGCCGCGTTGACATCGTTGTGGATTCCAGACTGACACCGCAAGCTATCAATCAGCCGCCATCCGTAGTAAAGGGGCATAACCAGCAGGCTAAAGCCTCGCCTGAAACTCAATCTGGTTCAATCACTTACGCTGATGGCAAAAGGGCAGCGGCTATCGAGCAAGACGTAACCCATTTAATACAACAGGCTCGGTATCGGTTTAATGATAATTAGTCCGTAGACACCGCCGCCCCAAATAAATCTCAAGCGGATAATTAACCCACGCGTGGTTGATTGGGTTGTTGGTGTTTCAAGATGCCCACTGACCGATTCAAAGCAAGTATAAGGAGCTTACACACTAAATCTACGAAAGCAGAGACAGTTTGTATCAATTGAAGCTGATTCTGGCTTGCTGAATTGGTTTATAATTTAGCCCTTTAATCAAGTTAAAACATTGATGATGGCAGAAGAACAGGTAACAACTATAACGTCAGAAAAAAAGCAACGTCTATTATCCATTTTTGAACGCTTGTTACCACTGGTGGATAGCCTTGCCGATAAACTGAGATTATTCCTGATTTTGGGTATATTGGTGACACTTTGGCTGGTTGTCTGGTGCCACTTTTTGAAACATTACTCCTTGAGCATCACAGTAACTTTAGGAATTGCTGCATTTTTTCCCACACTAATCTTGGCAAGATTCTGGTGGGCATTGGAAGAATTAAAAAATCTACCCGATATTGCTGGGCAAGTGGTCGGCGATGCCAAAACAGAGCTCCAGGAATCGGTGCAAAACATCCGCGCTGGCAAAGTACCCAAGGTAGGATTTTTTAGCGCGGGAAAAAGCCTTTGGTCAGTCGGGGCGATGGCCTCTGAAGCCCGTGAATTAGTGGGTTCCTACATTAGCATATCGACATTAGTTAACCCGTTCATGCTGGTTTTGGGTGTAATCTCATTTGTGAGCGTATTTTTGCTGTTTTTGCTTGGCATTATGCTGGTATTTTTTGTTTAGTTGATTTCAGCCACCATTCCCTTAAATATCTTATATGCAAATAATCGCCATTTATCCCGGCACTTTTGACCCGATCACTAACGGCCACCTCGATTTGGTTGCACGAGCCTCCCGGCTTTTTCATAAAGTCATCATCGCAGTTGCAGATAATGCGGGAAAAGTGCCGTTGTTTTCCCTAGAAGAGCGGATAAGCTTGGCTAAACAAGCGGCTTCGAACCATACCAATGTCGATGTCATCGGATTTGGCAACCTGTTAGTTGATTGTGCGCGTCAGAATGGTGCGACGGTGATTTTGAGAGGACTTAGGGCGGTATCGGATTTTGAGTACGAATTTCAGATGGCAGGGATGAACCGCAACCTAGCACCGGAATTGGAAACCCTATTTTTAACGCCACCAGAGCAATATACCTTTATTTCCTCGAGCGTGATTAAATCCATTGCCCAGTTGAATGGTGATATTTCCTCATTCGTTCCTGACATCGTCTACCAGCAACTGCTTAAAAAGTTTACCTAGGATTAAGTATGTCATTGATAATTTACGATGAATGTATCAACTGCGATGTCTGCGAGCCGGAATGCCCCAATGGGGCTATTTCACAAGGCGAGGATATTTACGTCATCAATCCCGCTTTGTGTACCGAATGCATTGGACATTACGACGTGCCGCAATGTGTAGAAGTTTGTCCGGTTGATTGCATCACCAAAGATCCGGATTACGTTGAGAATCAGGAAACCTTGTATCAGAAGTATTTGAAGCTTACAAAAAAGTAAAAAGCAAAATGTCCGCCTTGGGCGCAACCATCCGAAAATTGATACAGATTTGTTATGGCGTATTAAAACACCAGCACCTGATAAACCAAACGGTAAACGGTGCTGAATATTTATTGTTCTTGCCTTTATGGTTGCTAGAACCGTTGTGAGTTTATGTTCACTATTGAAGTGTGAAGTGGTTTAATGAAACTACCCTGTCTGATTAACTGGACTACGGCATTTTGAATGATCAACTAGCCTTGCTAGTTTTTTATTCAGTGCATATACTATCTCGGCAAAAATCGCATTAGGTATTCGAAGATAATCTGTCTTTAGAATTGAAACGGGAAGTGGGTGAGTTCGCTTTAATAGCAAACCAAGCCCACGCTGCCCCCGCAACGGTAAACAAGTAAAAGATTTACACAAGCCACTGTGTTAAACATGGGAAGGCGTAAATCTTGGGATTCTTCCAACTTGTAAGCCCGGAGACCGGCCTGAGGTGATCATCAGATTTGTACGCGGAGGGCGTTCAGATGGATTGCTGTTCCTGACTCCGTCTTTCTGTTTTCTCCCTCAGCAAATTATTTTTAACACGATAAGCGTGTGAATCTCTGTGCTTACAGCGTTTCAACAGGCTAGTGTTATTTTCTTATTGTTGTTTTCACAGGAGAAAAACATGTCTTCAGCACCCTTATTAAACCATAGCGTCGTTGTGCAATCCCGTTCAACTGCCCTAAAAGACAGGATTTTACCTAGCCTACTTTCCGCTGTATTAGGTTTAATCCTTTTGTATGGCGCAGGTTTTGCGGAAACCATTCAATTGCACAACGCGGCACATGACGGTCGCCATTCCGCCAGTTTTCCATGCCATTGATATGAACGCGTTTAACCTGTCTCATTTCAGGCTGATGGTGGTTTCGGCACTATGGTCGGGACTCTGGGCAGGTTTGTTATTGACCGCTGTACAAAATATTCAGGTTATTCCAACATTACTGCAAGCGGAAGTTTATGAAGAACGGGCAGCCACACTCCCAACTCATACGCATTCTGACAGTGGTGTCATGCAAACGCATCAACATGAAGATGAAACATGGCAACCCCAAAATGGTTGGGAGCGCACCGCTTATACGGCAGTCGCTAATATTAGTTTAGCGGTTGGTTTTGCGTTGCTAATGGGTGCTGCCAGTAATTTGCGCGGCGGTATCAGCCATTGGCGTAACGGGCTGTTGTGGGGCCTAGCGGGATACACGGTTTTTTTTGTCGCACCCTCGCTGGGTTTGCCTCCAGAAGTGCCGGGTACAGAAGCCGCTGCCCTCAAAGATCGCCAGCTTTGGTGGCTGATGGCAGTTTTTGATACCGCTTTCGGATTGTGGCTGATCGCTTTTTCTAAAACCAAATCTAATAAAGTATTGGGCTTGATATTACTGCTATCGCCGCATTTTTTGATTCGCGCTCCGCAACCAGAAGTCCATAGCAGCACTGCACCCGCTGAGTTAGTGCAATCATTTATCATGGCGACTACCCTGGCTAATGCGGTGTTTTGGTTGGCTTTGGGTGGATTAATGGGCTTATTCCTAAGTAAACATCAGGCATTTAAACCATAATGCGAACCCACGACAAACACGTACTGATGTGTACCGGTACGCGCTGTACGCAAGATGGCAAACATAGCGAAGCCATGTTCCTAAAACTGGGTGAAAAAATCGACAGCCGCCCTGACCTAAAAGTGAAACGCACCCGCTCTAACTGTTTTGCCGTGTGCAAGAATGGTCCGATATTGGTGGTCTATCCCGAAGGCGTGTGGTATGGCAATGTCGATGAACCAACGCTTGAACGTATCGTCGAAGAACATCTGCAAAATAACAATGAAGTGAGCGAGCATATTATTCATCGCTTAGGCATCGGCGATGTCTGAGCATAAAGCGATGAACGCATCCATTGCCTTACTGACCCACACCGCCAATGATTTAACCGTTTTACACAGCGCAGTAACACAACTGTCGGAAGATTTCACACAGGTTATTGGCATTAACTTACAGACACTGGAAAACGAAGCGCAAAAACCCACACTGCTCATTGAGCAACTGGCTTCAGCGCGGATAATTGTATTACGGGTTTTAGGCGGGTTAGGTAGCGTACTCGGCTTTCCAGAATTGCTCAAACAAGTGCAAAACAATGGACAGCACTTAATTATTATCAGCGGCACGGGCGAACCTGATCCTGAGTTAGTCGCTGCATCAACCGTCTCGGTGGATGTACTGCATCAGGTACTCACTTATTTTCAAGCCGGTGGCAGTATCAATATGGCGCAATTGCTGCGCTATTTGTCCGATCATTTTTTGTTGACTGGCTTAGGCTATGAACCTGCCATCGCCTTGCCCGAACACGGTATTTATCATCCCGATTTACCCCAAAATGCCGACATCAACGACTGGTTAAATATCCGCAAAGCGGAACAATCCAGCATCGGCATCGTTTTCTACCGCTCCCATTGGCTGAGCGGCAACACTCGCTTTGTTGATGCGCTCATCAACGCCTTGGAGAAACGCGCCCTCAATGTGTTGCCAGTGTTTACTGCCTCTTTACGCGCTGGTGGCGGTGCTGAGAACAATTTACCGACAGCATTGCGCTATTTCAGCGGCACGCAAGGCACGCATATCGACGTGTTGATCAATACCACTGCATTTGCAATGGGCGAGATTACTGCGGGTGGCACAACGCCTGCCGGTTGGTCGGTATCGGTGCTGGAACAGCTTAATGTCCCCGTGTTACAAGCCATTACCAGCGGTATGACCGAAGCACAGTGGCGTTTATCCACTCGCGGCCTTAATCCGCTCGATGCTGCTATGAACGTGGTCTTACCGGAATTTGACGGACGTATTATTACCGTACCGATGTCGTTTAAAGCCAGTGCCAACGGGTTACCAAATGAATTGATTGAATACGATCCCATACCGGATCGCGTCACCCGAATTGCCGGTATCGGAGCTCGCTTTGCACGACTTAAACACCTTAATAATGCCGATAAACGCATTGCTTTTGTATTCACCAATTCCAACAGCAAAGCCTCACAAATCGGCAATGCGGTAGGGCTGGATGCGCCTGCTTCACTAATGTACATCCTAAGTGCCATGCAAGCAGATGGTTATCACTTAGAAAATCTACCCGATAACGGCACGGCATTGATCCATGAATTGATAGATCGCTGTGCTTACGATAATACCTATCTCACCAGCGAACAATTGGCCAATGCGGTCGGGCGCGTTTCTACGCCACAATATGCGGAATGGTTTGCTGATTTGCCTGTTGAAATGCAAGCGAAAATGACTGCACAATGGGGTACGCCGCCAGGTGAAGCCTATCTGCATGACGGGCAACTGGCGCTGGCGGGACTGGAATTGGGTAACGCCATCGTAGTGTTACAGCCACCGCGTGGTTATGGCATGGATCCTGATGCCATTTACCACCAGCCCGATTTGCCACCGACGCATCATTACTATGCACTCTATCGCTGGCTAAAAGATGAATGGCACGCCGATGCGATTGTGCATGTCGGTAAACACGGTACGCTGGAATGGTTGCCGGGTAAAGGCGTGGGGCTGTCGGAACAGTGTTTTCCTGATGCGCTATTGGCTGATTTACCGTTATTTTACCCGTTTATTATCAATGATCCCGGCGAAGGCGCACAAGCCAAACGCCGCGCCCATGGGGTTGTGGTGGATCATCTCACGCCACCGATGACCACCGCCGACACCTACGGCGCATTGGCGCAACTGACACAACTGGTGGATGAATATTATCAAGTAGAAATACTTGATCCGGCTAAACTGCCGCTGTTGCAGCAGCAAATTTGGGAGCTGGTTAAACAGACTAATCTGGATGCTGATTTGCAGGCGCGGTTATTGCATCATGACCACGATCACGACCATGCAAATGAAGGGCATGAACATCACCACGACCATAGCCATATACACGCACCTGCCGTCATAACCAGCAGTTTGAAACCCACGCTGTTTAAGCCCGCCCAAAGCGGAAAAGGCATTCTTAAGCCAGTATTAAAACAAGCACATACGCATACGCATGAGCATCATGACCACGACAAGCTGCCTGCTGTTTTAACTAAAATGGCTGGCTCTGACATTGCCCATTTGATCGAAGATTTGGATGGTTATCTGTGCGAATTGGGTGCGGCACAAATCCGCGATGGCTTGCATATTTTAGGGCAAGCACCTGACCATACCCAGCTAGTGGATATGCTGGTGTCACTGACACGCTTGCCGAACCAAGCCATTCCAGGATTACAGGAGGAACTCGCGAAGCTGTTTGATTTAGACCTGAATACCCTGCTGGCACATACTGGTCGTCGTTTGGAACAGCCTTGCAATGCGCTTGAACAGCTTGCCGGACGCGCCATTTTTACTAATGCCGATGCAATGGAAGCTATTGAAGCATTTAGTCGAACCTTGTTTAGCGCGTTGCAGCAACACAGTTTTAACGCAAGCTCAATCGACACTGTTTTAAAAGAACTATTGAGCAATTGCACCAACGACTTCAGCGCAATTCGCCAAGTGCTGGACTTTGCCTGCCAGCAGTTAGTCCCCAATCTTGCCCGTGCCTCAGATGAGATTGATAATCTATTAAGCGGCTTATCGGGTGGCTATATCCCCGCAGGCCCTAGCGGTTCACCGACACGCGGCATGGCGCACATCTTGCCAACCGGTCGCAATTTTTATTCAGTCGATCCACGTAGCGTACCGTCGCAATCGGCATGGCGAGTAGGACAACAACTCGCAAATGAAGTGCTAAGCCGTTATCAACGCGAAACCGGCACTTACCCTGAGAGCATAGCCATCAGCATTTGGGGGACTAGTGCCATGCGTACCCACGGCGATGATGTCGCGCAAATATTGGCACTGCTGGGTGTGCGTCCGGTTTGGCGACCTGAAAATCGGCAGTTGATTGGCGTTGAAGTCATTCTACTAAGCGAACTCAAACGCCCCCGTATTGATGTCACTACGCGCATTAGCGGCTTTTTCCGTGATGCGTTCCCGCAATTGATTGACCTTATCGACGATGCTGTTCATGCGGTGATTGCACTGGACGAACTGCCATCAGAAAACTTTGTCCGCAAACACTATCTGGCTGAACTGGGCGAGTTGATCGGCACAGGTTTATCAGAACAAGATGCAAATCAACGTGCTGCTTATCGCATTTTCGGTGCGAAACCAGGCAGTTACGGCGCTGGCATTTTGCCGCTGATTCAAGAAAAAAACTGGCAAACCGATGCCGATTTTGCCGAAAGTTACATCAACTGGGGCGGCTATGCTTACGCGCGGGGCGAACAGGGCAAAGATGAGCGTGAGGCATTTCGCACCCGTTTATCCGGTGTGCAAGTCGCCCTGCATAACCAAGATAACCGCGAACACGACATTTTTGATAGCGATGATTATCTACAATTTCACGGCGGCATGATCGCCACCATTCGCGCCTTAACAGGCCAACAGCCACGGCATTATTTCGGCGACAGCCACGATCCCGCCCACGCTCAGGTGCGCGACTTAAAAGAAGAAACATTGCGCGTGTTCCGGTCGCGTGTAGTAAATCCAAAGTGGCTGGCGAGTATCCAAAGGCATGGTTATAAAGGCGGCTTGGAGCTGACCGCGACTGTCGATTATTTGTTCGGCTACGATGCCACAGCGCAAGTCATGGATGATTGGATGTACGAGCAAGTCGCCCAAACCTATGCGATGGATGCCGACATGCAACGGTTTTTGGAAGAAGCCAATCCGTGGGCACAAAATGCCATTGCCGAGCGTTTGTTAGAAGCCGCCAGTCGTGGCATGTGGGCAGAGCCGCAGCAACAAACCTTAGATGCGCTGCAAGCCATTTATTTGCAGAGTGAAACCTTGCTGGAAGCACGCGGTGAAACCCCGCGCCTTGCGTGAGAGCATCATGACATTTCCGTTTTCTGCCATTGTTGAACAAGCCCCCACCAAACTTGCGCTGATGTTGTGTGCCGTTGACCCGTCCATCGGCGGCGTATTGATACGTGGTGATAAAGGCACAGCAAAAAGCACCGCCGCGCGTGCTTTGGCGGACATACTGCCACTCATCGAACGGGTGACGGGGTGTGCTTTTGTCTGTATGCCCCATGCGCCCTCTGAACACTGCGGTATTTGTAATGACACCACGGCATTAGCGCATCTCGCCTCTGTGCCGTTTATTACCTTGCCGCTGGGTGCAACTGAAGACCGCGTGATTGGTACACTGGATTTAGAACAAGCCCTCAAAGGCGCTAAACGGGTGTTTCAGCCGGGCTTACTGGCTGCCGCACACCGTGGCATTCTTTATATCGACGAGGTTAATCTACTGCCCGATCATTTGGTGGATGTGTTGCTGGATACGTCCGCAATGGGTATCAATTCGGTACAGCGCGAAGGTTTATCGATAACACATCCCGCACGTTTTACCTTGATTGGTACAATGAACCTGGAAGAAGGGGATTTGCGGCCGCAGTTGCTAGATCGCTTTGGTTTGATGGTCGAAGTCACCGCACCGCGCGACAAAACCACCCGCGCCGAAGTTGTGCGCCGCCGTATCGCTTATGAAGCTGATACGCTAAGCTATGCCGATAGCTGGCAGCAGCAACAAGATACGTTACGTGGGCAACTGGTCACGGCGCAACTGTTATTGTCCAAAGTCACCTTAGACGATAGCTTGTTGGAGCTGATCAGTCATTTATGTTGTGAGTTTGAAGTCACCAGCCTACGTGCTGACATCGTGATCTACAAAGCCGCCCGCGCTATTGCAGCATTGGCGGGGCGATTACAGGTAACGCCTGATGACATTCGCGGTGCAGCAGAGCTGGCTTTGCCACATCGCCGTAGACGCAAACCCTTTGAACAGTCTGGCTTAGACAAAGAACGTCTCGATGAATTGATGCAACAAGCATTTCAGCCACCGAATGAAGCGAGCGCAGAGTCGAATACCGATCAGAACGATGACGAGCCACAATCGGAAACTGATGCAGCAGAAGAACCGCAGGTATTCGCCGCCGTTGCCACAGGTAACGCACCACGCATTGTCGTCAATAGCAGCCAAAGTAAACACGCTGCTGTCGGTAAGCGCAACACGGCAATAGATGCGCCGCGTGGTCGTGTTATACACGCCGTGCCAGAGCAAAATCCCAGCAGCCTTGCGGTTTCTGCCACCTTACGCAGTGCGGCTTTGCGCGATGCCAGCGACTTTAAAGTCACCAAAAACGACTTGCATCAACAAATCCGCAGCGGTAAAACGGCCAATTTGATTTTATTCGTCGTCGATGCCTCTGGCTCTATGGCTGCACAACGGCGTATGGAAGCCGTCAAAGGTGCGGTGTTAACCTTGTTGACCGATGCCTACCAGCAACGCGATCAAGTCGCCGTCATCTCATTTCGAGGCGAATCGGCACAGGTATTGTTGCCGCCAACCCGTAGCGTTGATCTTGCCGAACAGCAATTGCGCGAACTACCCACGGGTGGTAGAACACCGTTGCCGCACGCCTTGGCGTTAGCGTTAGAAACACTGAAACAAGCGCACGAAATGCCGCCTTTGCTGGTTTTGCTGACTGACGGCAAAGCCAATGTGAGCTTAGATGATGACAGCGACCCTTGGCAACAATCACTTCGGTTTGCACAACTGCTGGCAGATCAACGTATTCCTGCGTTAGTGCTGGATACCGAAACCGGCTATTTACGCTTAGGCAGAGCACGGCAACTGGCACAGGTGCTGAACGCAGACTGCTTAACGCTGGAAGAGCTATCAGCGGAAAATTTAGTCTTGACGACACGTGGCTGCCTTAAACCTGCTTGATAAACATCGTTACATACAAACTGATTCAACACCTAAACAGTGAGCTATTTATGAAAACATTCAAAAACACCGTGTTAACCGCTGCACTATTTGGCTTTACGACCCCAGCATTAGCCCATACTGGCATTGGCGCAACGCATGATTTTATCGCCGGTATGATGCACCCTTGGCAAGGCTTTGATCATCTTTTGGTGATGTTTACCATTGGCTTATGGGGGTATTTATTGGCTGGCAAGCTGGCATGGCAACTGCCCTTAGTTTTTTTAATACTGATGCTGGCAGGCGCAGGCTTGCATTTTGCAGGTTTTACCCTGAGTTTTGCAGAAACCTGGGTCAGCTTGTCGGTTGTGGTGTTTGGCTTGATTCTGGTTTTTAATCCACGCCTATCGGCCATTTTAGCGACGGGTTTAGTGGCTGGTTTTGCCATATTCCACGGCTATGTCCATGCGGCGGAAATCGCAAGGGGTGCTGATCAGTTTGGCTATGTCGTTGGCTTTTTATTAAGCACGGCTGTTTTACATGGCTTGGGTATTAGCACAGGCTGGTTGAGCGCCAAAATTACGCAATACATTCAGTTACGCCCTGCCTCGCGCCCGTCTTTCTTGTATAGCATCATACGCTTCCTGCCTAAGCAACACTTTAACCACTAACTTTCTAGCGTCTGAACATAAAGCCATGCTCAACAACGTAAAGCCAACGACCAAAGGTCAATCATGATCATCTGCATAGGTGCTGGCCCCGGCGATATAGGCTATTTAACCCAACGCGGCGCAGAACTCATCTGCAATGCTGACGTAGTGGCTGGCTTCGATGCCGTAGTCAACGTCGTGCAAAGCCTGATTCCAGCTACCGCAGAAACCGTGTTGATGAATTATCGCGATCAAACCGCGCAATTGGCGACCGTAGCGGCAGCGCATCACGCAGGGAAACGCTGTGTGGTGGTGTTTATGGGCGATATTCATTTCAGCGGCTTTCAATATCTGGAGCGGGTTGAACGGGCGTGTGGACATCCGGTGGAAACGCTGCCGGGCATTTCGTCCGCCCAAATACTCGCCTCGCGTGCCAAGGTGTGTTTCGATGAAACCACGTTTATTACCCTGCACTGTCGCGGTGATCTTGAACCGTTTAAACGACATCTCGTGCATGTACTGCAAGACCAGCGTAATGCCATCGTAATTCCTTGTCCGTGGGATGCAGAACGTTCCTTTATGCCACGGCATATCGCCGCCTATTTGTTAGACAACGGCATACCCGCCGAGCATCCTACTGAAGTGTGGGAAAATTTGACGAGGATCGAAGCCGAATGGCACGGCACGTTGGCTGATTGCACGACGCAAGAATTCAGCGACATGTGCATTATGCTAATCCGCACCTTAAGCCCCATGTCCAGCCAGATAGAAGCACCATGATGTATGTAGGAATCAAAAAACCGTTCGGGATTGTCGTTGCAGGACATGGCAGCCGAGACCCCGACGGCGTACAAGAATTTGAACAACTAGTTGCGTTAGTTAAACAACGCGCACCGCAGCAGCTTGTCACCCACGGCTATCTGGAATTTGCCAGCCCGACCATAGACCAAGCCATTCAAGCGCAACTGAATGCTGGCGCACAGCAAGTGGTGATGGTGCCGACTGTCTTGTTGGCGGCCAGCCATGCCAAAAACGACATGCCCAGTGAGTTGCTTGGCTTTGCCAAGTCTCATCCAGACATCGACTTTCATTTTGGCGCGCCGTTGGGTTTGCATCCGTTGTTGCTGCAAGTGATGCAAGAGCGCATCATCGCCGCTGAAGCGCAATCGCCTAATACCGTTCGCCGTGATGACACCTGTTTGGTGCTGGTCGGACGCGGTACAACAGACCCCGATGCTAACGGTGAGGTCGCCAAATTCGCGCGGATGCTGGAAGAAGGCATGGGCTTTGGTACGGCGTTCGTGTGTTACTCCGGCACTGCCAAGCCGTTGGTTGCCGATGGGTTACGTGCCGCCACACAATTGGGTTATGCGCGGTTAATTGTCGTGCCGTTTTTTCTGTTTGATGGCGTACTGGTTAAGCGCATTTACGCCGCCACCGACGCAATACAAGAACGCGAACCCACTTTGGAAATGTTGAAGGCGGGTTATTTAGGCGTACACCCTTACGTTGCCGATGTGCTGATTGCACGGGCGCAAGAAGCGGTAGAAGGTCGTGCCGATATGAATTGTGCGCTATGCAAATACCGCGTGCAGATTGTCGGTTTTGAAGCGCAAGTGGGCGAACCGCAACGCGCCCATCATCTTAAGGTACGCGGCTTGTTGGAAAAAACTGCTACACCTATCGAAGCTACGCCAGACTTCGCGGCCTACGAACCGCACCCGATTGAAGCCGAAAGTTTCCGCATTATTGCTGCCGGACGTGACTGGTCAAGCTTTCCCGTCGCACATTTGACTATTCTGCAACGCTTGGTGCATACCAGCGGCGACTTTAACACGGTTGACGACATCTATTTTTCGGCGGGTGCAGTTGAAACCGGCATACGCGCTTTATTGCGCTGCAAGCTCATTGTCACCGATGTGACGATGGTACAAACGGGATTAAAGCGTGCGTTACTGGAACAACTGGGCATCGAAACCTGGTGCGGCGTACATGATAATGAAAGCTTTTTGATGGCAGCCACGCAAGGCATCACCCGTTCTGCGGCAGGCATACGCCGTGCGTGGGAAAAGTTTGGCAACGATATCGTGCTGTCTATCGGTGATGCACCTACCGCGATAATGGAAGCGACACGCTTGATCCGTGAACACGGCTGGCGACCCCAATTGGTGATTGGCTTGCCGGTGGGTTTTGTGGGGACTTGTGAAGCGAAGGATGATTTAAAACGCTGCTTACAAGTGCCACGCATCACCAACAGCGGCACACGCGGCGGTTCACCTTGGGCAGCCAGTGTCGTTAATGGTTTGATGATTGATGCGGTGAATCAGCTTGCCAGCGCCCCAACAGCGTAAATCTCATAGACTTACCACGGTTTCACGTAGCGCGTAGGAACGAAAAAAAATAGTGAAGGCCAATCTTAATGCGATTGGAGTACGCGTCAAGAACACTTTCTCTACTCTGCGTTTTGGGTTCAGGCTGCGCGGCACTAAAACAGGCAATTCTCAGACATTCCGTCATTTTATCCTGATGACGATTATACCAATCCCAATAAGTTGTTATTTGAATCCCCTCATCCTAACCTTCTCCCACCGGAGAAGGGATAATATGTGAACTTATTGGGATTGGTATTACTTGGAAAATAGGCTGGATTTACTGACTTACAACTTCAGGGGATCTCTAAAAATTCAAAAAACTCCTTCTCCCAAAGGGAGAGGGGATTTTTAGAGTCTCCCCTTCAGTATGGCGCTTTATTTTTTGACCTTTACAACATGGACTGTAAAATGCAGTTTACGGTTTCGTGGAGTAACGAATATGGCAAAATTGTCATTACAAGAACAATTATTAAAATCCGGTTTGATCGGTTCTGGACAGGCAAGAACTGTAAAATCTGAAAAGCATAAGCAAGCTAAACAACAGCAGCACAATAAAACAACGACTATTGATGCAGTTAAAGAACAAGCCCAAAAAATTCGGCTTGAACAAGAGGCAAGAGATCGGGAACTAAACCAACTTCGAAAACAGGACGAAGAACGCAAGCAAATCGGTGCTCAGGTTAAGCAGTTAATTGAGCAAAACCGTTTACCCAAAGATAATGGTGAAGCTAGTCTAGCTTATCACTTTACGGATGGTAACAAGGTAAAAGTGCTGTATGTTTCCAAAACTGTACGTGAACAGCTTACCCGAGGTCATTTAGCAATTGTCAGGTTAGGCAAGCAATATGAAATTGTCTCTGCTGAAGTCGTCGCAAAAATCAAACTGCGAGATGGTGCTGGCATTATTGTGTTTAACGAATCCATGCCTTTAGCTGAAAACCAGGAAGACCTTTATGCCGATTATCAGGTGCCTGATGACTTGATGTGGTAGCGAGGAGGAGCGACTTAAAGTTTCATGGAGTGATTATGTGGCCATTTCAGACCTCGTGCATAAGAAGCCTATAATTCTCTCTCCCAAAGGAATGCGGAAAAGTGTCGACGCATCAGATGTATGGTATCGTTAAGTAACACTATATGCTGACGATGGGACAATTATAATGAACAGCTCCCGTATACTGTTATTGGGCGTTATTGCGATTGCAATAGCTGCTTTTTTTTACTTCGGCGGACACCATTATCTGTCGCTGGACATGCTCAAAGCGCAACAGGCCAATGTTGCGGCTTTTCGTACCGAACATGCAATCTTAGCTATTGTTGTTTATGGACTAATTTATATCGCCATAACCGCCTTATCACTGCCGGGCGCAACCATTTTAACCCTAGCTGGCGGTGCAGTATTTGGTTTGTTCTGGGGTACGATAATTGTCTCCTTCGTTTCCAGTATCGGTGCAACCCTGGCTTTTCTAGCAGCACGCTTTTTGTTTAAAGACAGCATTCAAGCAAAGTTCGGTGACCGACTTATTAGTATTAATGATGGTATTGCCCGCGATGGTGCATATTATTTATTTACCTTACGTCTAGTGCCACTCTTTCCGTTTTTCCTAATCAATCTCTTGATGGGCTTGACTACCCTAAAAACAAGCACTTTTTATTGGGTGAGTCAATTAGGCATGTTGGCGGGTACATTGGTGTATGTTAATGCCGGTATGCAACTGGCTAAAATTACCAACTTATCCGATATTTTGTCACCCGCCTTAGTCGGCTCGTTTGCCTTATTGGGCGTATTCCCCTTGATTGCCAAGAAATTTGTCGAGAACTTTCCCCGTGACTGAGCAGTATACAGTGTTAGCCAAACCAGATGGCAATTGGCTTAAGCCTAAAAAGTTTGACAACAATCTGGTGGTGATCGGCGCGGGTTCAGGCGGTTTAGTGACGGCTTATATCGCTGCCGCTGTTAAAGCCAAAGTGACTTTAGTCGAAAAACATTTGATGGGTGGCGATTGTTTAAATACCGGTTGTGTGCCGTCGAAAGCGCTTATTCGTTCCGCCAAATTTTTATCACACATCAGTCGTTCCAAAGAGTTTGGCATCAAATCTGCAACCGTTGAGTTCGATTTTGCCGAGGTGATGGAGCGTGTACAAAACATAGTCAAAACCGTTGCGCCACACGATTCCATTGAGCGTTACACGGAGTTAGGCGTAGACGTTATTATCGGCACGGCAAAAATCATTTCGCCTTGGGCAGTAGAAATCACAAATAACGAGACAACACGCGTTATTACCACACGTAGTATCGTCATTGCCGCTGGTGCCAAGCCTTTTGTACCTCCTATTCCTGGTTTGGCGGACGTAGCTTATCTGACCTCGGATACCGTTTGGGGCCTTCGTGATCAACCTAAACGGCTACTGGTATTAGGCGGCGGCCCGATTGGGTGTGAGCTAGCTCAGGCATTTGCGCGCTTGGGTTGTCAAGTGACGCAGGTGGAGCTATTGCCCAGGTTGATGATTCGTGAAGATGTGGACGTTTCAGCACTGGTACTGGCTAAATTCCAACAGGAAGGCATTCAGGTTTTGCTTGAACATAAAGCCAATCGGTTTGTCGTTGAAAACGGCGAAAAACTCTTAATCGCTGAACATACAGGCCAAGAAGTGCGTATTGGCTTCGATCAAGTTTTATTGGCCATCGGTCGTGCGGCTAATCTGACAGGCTATGGGATTGAGGAAATGGGCATCACCTTATCACCCCGCAAAACTATTGCTGTTAATGATTTTCAGGAAACCAATTACTCGAATATTTTTGCCTGTGGCGACGTTACAGGCTCTTATCAATTCACCCATACCGCCGCGCACCAAGCCTGGTATGCGGCGGTAAACGCCTTGTTTGGGCAGTTCAAAAAATTCCGTACCGATTATTCGGTAATTCCCTGGTCAACCTTCGTCGATCCTGAAGTGGCGCGGGTCGGCTTGAATGAACAAGAAGCGAAAGAGCAAGGCATCGCGTATGAAGTCAGCACTTATCACCTGGATGAGCTAGACCGGGCAATTGCAGATAGCGAAGCGCATGGCTTTGTTAAAGTATTGACCAAACTGGGTAAAGACAAAATTTTAGGCGTGACCATCGTTGGAGACCATGCCGGTGATTTGATAGCTGAATTTGTGTTAGCAATGAAGCATAATCTGGGATTGAATAAAGTGCTGGGGACGATTCACATTTATCCAACGCTGGCGGAAGCCAACAAATACGTTGCAGGGGTTTGGAAACGCAACCATGCACCGCAGAACTTGCTGGAATGGGTTAGGCGTTACCATGCTTGGCGCCGATGATATGTCAGGCGAATCTCTAAAAAAAACCTCTCCCTCCGCATTGAAATGGTTTAATTAAACAGGACACTTCTAGAGGCAGATTTATAATGTCATTAGAGGTGACCATGAATATGAATAACATTCAAACGAAACGACCA
>NZ_JBEBKJ010000043.1:0-29959 GCF_040079455.1 Methyloglobulus sp.
ATTTCAGCCGAATACCGCCCATTAAGGTGAATGCCAATTCAAAAAAATCGGCTTTTGACCAGTCAGCCGGAGTTTCTGCTGTTTGTGCAAAGGTCTCATCTAATAATCAAAAACAAATATCACAAATTGAAAGAGACGCTCGGCAAAAATGTTTAAATAACATTTCATCAGGTAAAGCAGAAAAGAACCAAAAAACGTCTTCAGATCAACAAAATGTAATTCATATAAATGGTCACGATGTGCCTGTATCCGCAATTCCAGGTGTTTCAAGAGGTTCAAGGCCTGGTACAGTATCATTCTCAGATTCGGACATCGCACGTTTGAATATTGAACAGTATCCTAAAACTAATCCCAAATTATATAGTTCAGAATTCAATGAATGTCTCGATAATATTTCAAAAGATCCGCTTATCTTAGATTTACGGACACAAATTGAAAAAACATATGAAATCCAAAATAAAAGAAGGCAATATGAAAGTGAAGCCAGAAAAAAAGTTGAAGGTCAAGTAAAAATAATTCTTGCAGATTATGCAGAAAAAAATAAGTTTCAAATGATCATTAATAACGAATATGGAGACAATAATATTCTCTATAATTCTGACAGAATTACACTAAACGTGACAGAAGATGTTATTAATTTCGTGAAAACAAATACATACAAAATGAAGGCTGAAAATAGCTTAAATAATATCGACAAATCGAAGTTATAGAAAATGGATTGGGTTGAGGCGCACGGTTAACCTCATTGAAATATTGGCATAGCTTATTAGTGCGCCTTTTATGCCCTTTAGGGTAAACCCAACCTACGAAGATATTAACCCTCTGGAAAACAAGTATGCCAATTAACATCATCTGGGTCGATAATTGCGAAGGCGTTGAAGAAGTTGAAAAAATTTATACACCCGTCTGTACCCTTAAAATTCATCGTCGGCAAGATGTGATTACCAACATCGAATGGGATTTTTCACAAGATGCTGACATGACAGAAAATAATGACAAACACACTCTCGATTTCTGGCCTGAGCCGAAGCAAACCGTCAATTTGAAATTGTTAAAGCAAGGCACGGTTCATCAAAACAAAGTCTGGACGGAGCTGTTAAAAATCCCCTTGGGTGAAACCTTGACCTATTCCGGCTTGGCAAAAAAAATCGGCTCCGCCGCCCGTGCAGTTGGTAATGCTTGCCGCAATAATCCTTATACCTTGCTTATCCCTTGTCATCGCGTGGTTTCTGTTAACGGCATGGGTGGGTACAGCGGACAACGGCATGGTGAATACATGCTTATTAAGGAAAAATTGCTGGCATACGAAGCCGATACCGTTAAGTTAAGAAAATAAACTCCCTCTCCTGCTGGAGAGGGTTGGGGTGAGGAGAATAAAAATGGAAAAATGCTTTTTTTAATTCCCCTCATCCTAACCTTCTCCCTAGAGGGAGAAGGGACTGAATCGTTTGGCTTACCTATAAGATCTCCAAAAACGTGCAAAATCTCGCATTAATCGACCAGTTTTTAGATGCCGTGTGGGTGGAACAAGGCTTAAGTGAGAATACCTTGTCCGCTTATGGCAGCGATCTCAGGATATTTGCCCTTTGGTTAAAAGACAAATCGTTGCTCGACGTTAACACAGGCGTACTCTCCAGCTTTCTTGCCAACCGTTATCAACAAGGTATCGGCAGCCGTTCCTCCGCCCGCATTTTATCCAGTTTACGACGCTTTTACGGTTATTACATTCGGGAAAATAATATAACCATTGACCCGACTGCGTTGATAGAATCACCGCATATTGGCAGACCGTTACCTAGCTCTTTAACGGAAGAAGATGTGGAGTTACTCTTGAATGCACCTGAAACCGCACACACTTTGGGATTTCGCGATAAAACCATGCTGGAAATGTTGTATGCAACCGGACTACGGGTATCAGAGCTGGTTAATTTAACGCTGGTTCAGGTTAGCTTAAGGCAAGGCGTGGTCAGGATCGTCGGCAAGGGCAATAAAGAACGGCTGGTGCCCGTCGGCGAAGAAGCGATGAGCTGGCTGGAAAATTATCTTAACGAAACCAGAAAAAGCCTGTTGGGTGAACGGCAATGCTCTTATGTTTTCGTCACTAACCGAGCGGACAGCATGACTCGGCAGGCGTTCTGGCATATCATTAAGCGCCATGCCAAGAAAGCGGGCATTAGTAAAACCCTATCGCCGCACACCTTACGTCACGCCTTCGCCACCCATTTATTAAACCATGGTGCGGATTTGCGGGTCGTTCAGTTATTGTTAGGGCATTCTGATTTATCGACCACCCAAATTTATACCCATATCGCCCGCGAACGGCTAAAAGAATTACATACCAAGTATCATCCACGAGGATAACAAGAGCATGCCGCAACAAATCCACCCTACCGCTTATATTGCCCCGAATGCAAAACTGGGCGACAACATCATCGTTGGGCCTTTTGCCGTGCTGGAAAATGATGTTGAAATTGGTGACGGCTGCCAGATAGGCGGACATGCGGTCGTGCAACCTTATGTGAAAATGGGTAAAGGCAATGTCCTGCATCCGCACGTGGTCTTAGGCGATTTGCCACAAGACACCAGCTTTAAGGCGGAAACGGTAAGCTGGTTAATTATTGGCGACAATAACGTGTTTCGGGAAGGTTTCACCGCGCATCGTTCCGCCAAGGAAAACGGCGAAACGCGCATCGCCTCGGACTGTTTTTTTATGAATAACAGCCACGTAGCCCATGACTGCATTATTGGCAATGGCACCATCTTCGCGAACAATGTCGCTATCGGCGGCTTTGTAGACGTGGGTGATAAGGTCTTTATGGGCGGTGGTGTGGTGGCGCATCAATTTTGCAGGGTTGGCTCTTATGCAATTGTCCAAGGTACGACTGGACTTAATATGGATGTCATTCCCTTTATGCTAGTTGGGGGCCGCCCCGCCCGTCACTATAAACTTAATACGATAGGTCTAAGACGAGCTGGCATTACGGGTGATCGTTATCAAATCTTGTCATCTGCATTCCGTCTGCTGAAAAACAAACAATCGCTGGATAACCTGGAAGAAACAGAAGAATTGCGATTTTTAAAAGAGTGGCTAGCGGTTAAATCTAAGCGTGGTTTGCATGGATTTGTTGATGTGTCAGGAAATAACGCTCCTTAAAATCAGGCTCTCAAAGCTGAACTGAGTATATTGTTCTGTACACTAGACTTTTCAACGCGTTGCTTACCTACATTAGCTAACTGAATTTAGATCAAGCACGCGAAAAATGAATTATTTGGATTTACAGTTTACGATACAATATTTCGTCCCCATAATGTTAGTAACGATAAGCATATACGCGGATTATAACCAATAAACAACCCCAACATTGCCGACTTTTAATTTTGAGGTCTGGTCCTGTGGGTGGCACTGTCACCGTATATTCGGCGTGAGCCAATTTGAAACCAGTGATGATTAGGTATTGAGCAGGTCGGATAATTGACCACCACGAGACGTTGATAATTGGCCAGGCGATGTTGTAACATTTGCAGGGCTCGGCACTGACGGATCGGAATTCGATGTGGAAAAATATCTTTATGAGTTGGTTGGTTAAGCATTTTGTTTGTGGAATTCCTGAATAAGCCCTTCGACAAGCTTATTATGGTAATAAGGGAATCTCTAAAAATTCAAAAAACTCCTTCGCCCTCCAGGGAGAAAGTTGGGATGAGGGATTTGAAACCAAGCATTTACAATTCTCACCTTAGCCCTCTCCCAGAGTGAGAGGGGATTTTTAGGGATCCCCATAAGTTGATCCTGTTCGTAGTGAGTCCTTCGACTATGTTCAGGAGAGTCTTGTCAAACCATAAGCGGAATCAACTTGTTCAGAATTTTTCTTAAATTTAATCAAAATCTGAACGCGACCATCCCGCAATATAGTATTTTGTATCCATGAAATTGAAATTGGCGATACTCGACCCCAACAATCCCGAACAAAGCTTCCCGCCGATAAATAGCGCTTTATCTGAACCGGACGGCTTGCTTGCAGTGGGTGGCTGTCTCTCAAAAGCCCGTTTATTGAATGCTTATCGACTAGGGGTTTTCCCTTGGAACAGCCCTGACGAACCGATTTTATGGTGGTCGCCAGATCCGAGGTTGGTGTTATTTCCAGATAACTTAGTTATTTCCCATAGTCTAGCCAAAACCTTACGAAAACAAAAGTTTACGATAACATTTGATCGGGTTTTTGCTGATGTTATCAAAGCGTGTGCCATGCCTCGTAAGGACGAATTGGGTACATGGATTACACAAGATATTTATCAGGCTTATCATGATCTTCATCAATCAGGTCATGCTCATTCAGCAGAAGCTTGGTTAAACGGGGAATTGGTCGGTGGTTTATATGGTATTGCAATGGGCCGAGTTTTCTTTGGGGAATCCATGTTTTTCAGCAAAACCGATGCGTCTAAAGTGGCTTTTGCCAGTCTGGTAGAGCAACTTAAGCACTGGGGTTATAAGCTGGTAGATTGCCAGGTAAGTACGCGGCATCTCATTAATTTTGGGGCTGAGGAAATTGCCAGGATTGATTTTACCAACCTGCTTAACCAATATTGTGATGAAGCTCCCGAATCATCGGCTTGGCAAAGCGTATGATTTCTATACCTTTATTTCTTACCGAAAAGCATCCTTGTAGTTATCTTGACGATGAGGAGGCGCAGCCCGCCTTTGTGCATCCTTTATTTGACATGACCGCAGGCGTTTATTCGGAGCTGATAGCGCAAGGTTTTCGTCGCAGTGGCGATGAGGTTTACTCGCCGCATTGTTCGCAATGTTCGGCTTGCATTCCAGTGCGGTTAAAGGCGACAGAATTTATCCCTAGCCGTAGCCAAAAACGCTGTTTGCAAAAAAACAGCAATACCCAGGTCATCATTAAACCTGCTGAGTTTGACCAAGGCCATTATGATATGTATCTTCGTTATCAAGCGGCTAGACACCGCGATGGTTCAATGTTTGAATCCAGTCAGGAGGACTACGTGCGATTTCTTAAGAGTTCCTGGTGCGACACCCATTTTGTTGAGTTTTCAATCGATGGTGAACTTGCCGCAATAGCCGTGGTTGATCAGCTAAATAATGCTTTATCTGCCGTTTATACTTTTTTTGAACCAAAATTTTCCAGTTATAGCTTGGGCGTTTATGCGGTGCTTTGGCAGATAGAACAGGCTAAAAAATTGCATAAGGAGTTTATATATCTGGGGTTTTGGATAAAACAGTGTAAAAAAATGTCCTACAAGAGCGATTACCAGCCGCTACAGATACTTAGGGATAAGAAATGGATATTGCTCTAGTGTGAAGTTGATGATGGTATCACGCGCTGTCGTAAGCATTAGCTAGATTGCAATAACAGCCTGATTTAAGGGATAATGTGCGGCTATCGGTATTTCTATTTTTCCGCATCAAGAAAAACAACGATGTGGAAACTGCAGTCAGTTTAGGAACAAGCAATGAAAAAAACCATGTACGAAAAAATCTGGGACAGCCATCTCGTCGTTGAAGTGGACGGGCAAGCTCCCCTGATTTATGTAGACCGACATTTGATGCACGAAGTGACATCTCCGCAAGCCTTTGAAGGGTTGCGACTGACTAACCGTAAAGTCCGCAATCCACATAGTATTCTGGCGACGATGGATCATTGCGTACCGACCAAAGATCGCCATCTGCCGATTCCCGATCCTATTGCGAGAAAGCAAGTTGAGGTGATGGCGGAGAACTGCGCGGAAAACGGTTTGAATCTCTACGACATGAAAAACCCCAACAACGGCGTAATCCATGTGGTCGTGCCAGAACACGGGTTTGTGCATCCAGGCATGGTAGTGGTTTGCGGCGATAGCCATACCGCTACGCATGGCGCTTTTGGTGCGCTGGCGTTTGGTATCGGCACGTCCGAAGTCGAACATGTTATGGCGACGCAAACCCTGCCGCAGCAAAAATCGAAAACCATGCTGGTACAGGTGAATGGCAAGTTATCTAAATACTCTTCCGCAAAAGATATTGCCTTGGCGATTATCGGCAAAATCGGCACGGCAGGTGGTACAGGTCATGTCATCGAATACGCTGGCGAAGCGATCAAGTTGCTTTCGATGGAGGGACGCATGACCTTGTGCAATATGGCTATTGAAGCCGGTGCCAGGGCAGGTTTGGTCGCGCCGGACGAAAAAACTTACGAATATCTGAAAGGCAAGGAATTTGCACCTAAAGGTAATCAGTGGGATCAGGCACTGGCTTACTGGCAAAGCCTTCCTAGTGATGATGGTGCGGTATTCGACACTATTATTACCTTGGATGCAGCAGAAATTGCCCCACAAGTGTCCTGGGGAACATCCCCCGAACAAGTGGTTGGCGTGGATGGCTGCGTTCCCGCACCGGAAAGTTTCGACAACGAAGGCAAACGCAAAGCCTGCGAAAGCGCCTTGGCTTATATGGGCTTGACCGCCAACACCAAAATGACCGACATCCCTGTTGATTTGGTATTCATAGGCTCCTGCACCAATGGCCGGATCGAAGATTTCCGCATTGCCGCCGAAGTCACCAAAGGCACTAAAGTTGCCAAAGGAGTCAAAGCTATTGCAGTCCCTGGTTCTTATCATGTTAAGCACCAAGCCGAAGATGAAGGGCTGGACAAAATTTTTATCGAAGCCGGATGGGAATGGCGCGATCCAGGCTGCTCGATGTGCTTGGCGATGAACGGAGACGAACTGACCAAAGGCCAACGTAGCGCGTCCACATCCAACCGCAATTTTGAAGGCCGCCAAGGCAAGGGCGGCAGGACGCATTTGGTGTCACCTGCGATGGCGGCTGCGGCTGCGGCGGCGGGGCATTTTGTTGATATTAGGGCTTTAAATTAAGCACATATGTCCCTTCTCCCTTGAGGGAGAAGGTTAGGATGAGGGGGGTTAGGAAGTTTCCTTATTTTAATTCTCCTCACCCTGACCCTCTCCAGCAGGAGAGGGAGATTGTTTCTTAACTTAAGGTCAAGTGCTGGATTACTACAATTTTTTAGTTACGTAACAAATTATGGAACCTTACAGAAAACACGAAAGCATTGCTGCCCTAATGAACCGCAGTAATGTAGATACCGATCAAATCATCCCTAAACAGTTTCTAAAAAGAGTTGAGCGAAGCGGTTTTGGCGCTCATCTTTTTCACGATTGGCGCTTTAACGATGATGGCAGCGACAATCCCGAATTTGAATTAAACAAGCCTGTGTTTGAAGGTGCAAAAATTCTGGTCGTAGGTGATAACTTTGGTTGTGGCTCGTCCCGTGAACATGCGCCTTGGGCGATTGCAGATTATGGTTTTAACACCATCATCTCAACCAGCTATGCGGATATTTTTTATAACAATTGCTTTAAGAACGGCATCCTTCCTATTAAAGTGAACGACCAGCAGTTGGCTAGTTTAATGGCAGAAATTAGTGCCAATGAGGGCGTTTTCTTTGTCGTTGACCTAGAAAACCAACAAATCATAACGCCAGCAGGAAATGGTTTTACCTTTGAAATTGACCCGTTCCGTAAAGGTAACCTGTTAAGTGGTTTGGATGATATTGGTTTGACTTTGAAACATGTTGATGAGATTGGAGCTTATGAGGAACAGCATAAGAAAACTTTTCCTTGGCTTTGGGCGCAATAATCCGACACTGGCTTAACGATTCTTAGGCAATTAATTCGAGAGAATCACATGCCAGCAATTTCGATGTTCTATGGAATCATCATCTATATGTATTTCATGGACAATAAGCAACACAAAAGCCCACATATTCATGTTAAGTACCAAGAATATGAAGTGATTGTTTCCATTCCTGAGGGTAATGTATTGGAAGGCAGTATTCCAAATGCAAAAATGAAACTTCTTCAAGCGTGGATAGAATTACATAAGGATGAGTTGGTTGCAGATTGGGAGCTTGCGGTATCTGGTCAACAACCTTATAAGATAGATCCGTTGAGGTGAAAGGTGAACCCAAGAATTAGCGAGGTTGCAACATCGGAGGATTACAAATTGAGGCTTATCTTCACTAATGGGGAGCGAGGTATTTATGATTGCTCTAATTTGCTCAATCTTGGCGTATTCAAAGAACTTGGAGACCTTAACTACTTTAAGCAAGTGCGGGTGTTGGATGGTACGATTGTCTGGCCTCATGAACAAGATATTTGCCCGGATACGCTTTACCTTGATTCAGATAAGGAAAGCGGCTAACAATTTTTCCAGAAACAGCGTTAAGGTAATGCTCAATGTTGGGTTACGACGTACGGAAAAATAGGTATTATTTTGGTGTGAATAATTTTGTGCGCCTAACCCAACCTACAGGCTAGCTAAATATTACGGTCAACATCTGAAAGGATAAGGCATGCAAAGTTGTCATGAACACGATGAGGATTCTAACAAGGGCATACGAGCTGAAAATGTTGCAAATTGGTATTTTAGGTTAAACGGATTTTTATCTATTCCTAGTTATATTATCCATTTAGATTTAAATGAAGCTGTAAGAGTTAAAAAGAATACTTCTAGAGTAGCAAAAACTGAAGCAGATCTTATGGGAGTTCGTTTTTCAGGCAGCTATGAAAAAATTGATAACAGGGGTAAGCTTCCAGATGATGAGTCTATATTAGGTATTAAAGATTTTCCTGAAACTGTATTAGCGTTATTCATCCTTGTCGAGGTTAAAGCTGGCAAGTGTATGATGAATGGGCCTTGGAGTAATCAAAATGAAAAAAATATGGAAAGGGTTATTCGCAGACTTGGCTTTGCCAATAACGAAGAGGAAGTTCAGGCTATAGCAGATAAAATTTATAAAACCGGAAAATGGCAGAATGAAAAATTTGTTTTTCAGTATATTTGCGTGGGTGGAACAATAAATTCCGATTTATATCAGAAATTTCCTGATCTTATTCAGATTGGCTGGGGTGACATAGGCGCTTTTTTCTTTAATAGATTTGAGAAAGCCATCGATGAAAAACTACCAGGAGGTAAAATTCATGAACAATGGCCTGATTTTGGTAGGAAATATGGCATGTGGTTCATTAAGGAAAGAAATAAATCTAAGGAAAAGTCTATTAAATCCGTTATAAATTATATTGAAAAGGGCATGGTCGTTCCTTAATGGTATGGACTCCTCCCCTTCCCAACGGCATCGTGATGTGCCAAAGTGGAAGAGTAATCACCACTTAACGGAAGAAGAGGAATCCGCCATGAATAGCACGTAAGTTGGGTTAGTCCCGCTTTGCCCCGTTCGACTGTGTAATCCAACGATGCTACAGGAAAAGAATATAAATGAAAATGATTACCCTTGTTTTGCTCGTTGGATTGTCAATTGGTTTGTTAGGTTGTGTTGGCAATTCTGACAAGCCTGATACTAAGGCCGTAGGTGTTGAAATTAGCAGGGATGAATGTATAAGAATGGTCAAGGCTAGTAACTCCGCGTTTCGTCCAGGAAAGCAATGCAGTCTTGAACTATCGGAAGTCTTAAGCATGTTTTTACTCGAAAAATCAGATGCGTGGGGGTATTTAGATTGGAGGGTAGGTGCGGATGTTAATACGCCAATAAACTGGGAAACATCTGGTAAATCTGGATGCGATGGTTATGAAGAAAACCTACTAGATGCACCACGACGTTGTGGAGAAATTTTAGTTACTATGGACGGTTTTATTACTCATACTGTTTTGGAAAAAACAATACAACCTGGATTCTGGGATGTTTCTCTATATGGCCCTAATATAGGGGTCGTTAAGGTGATACTAACTACAAGCACAGACTCTGGACTTCTGGATGGCATGCTGGATTATTTAGAAAACCGCAACATTAAGCTTAAATTACTTAAAATTGTTGGTAAACATGTAAGTATAGTAAAAAAGGAATTGTATCAGATCAATGCACCTGGAAAAGAAACTGCATGGTTAACATACGATATGTCTTGCGGCTTTAGTGGTGTAGATTGCAGCCATGATCTTACTATTTTTTTTGATGTTGATCAGGCAACAAAATCATTAGTGCAGTAGTGCGTAGGTTGGGTTAGTCCCGCAATTGCAACAAATTTTGAGTTATTTTGGCGGTTGGGCGGGGCGTAACCCAACATTGAGCGTTCTTGTCCCCACCGAATGTTGGGTTACGGCGCACTTTAACCCTGATGGAAGTTCAGGATGGTTGCCATGTGCGCCTAACCCAACCTACAAATATACATCTTTAAACTGCCATTTTTATAGAAAAGTCCGTAATGACCCGAACCATCCAACTCATGGACACCACCCTGCGTGACGGCGAACAGACGCAAGGGGTTTCGTTCACACCTGCCGAAAAAGTCAGCATCGCCAAGGCCTTATTGCAATCGTTGCGGGTAGACCGTATCGAAGTGGCTTCTGCCCGTGTTTCGCAAGGCGAAAAAGAGGCGGTTGCCAGCATTAACGATTGGGCAAGGCATGAAGGCTTCGACGGTCGTATTGAAGTGCTAGGTTTTGTCGATCATACAAAAAGTGTCGATTGGATTGTGGAAACGGACGGTAAGGTTATCAACTTGCTCACCAAGGGCAGTGAAAAACATTGTCGCGAACAGTTAGGTAAAACTTTAGCCCAACATACCGCAGACATCCTCCAGACAATCGGTTATGCACTTGAAAAAGGGCTTATGGTAAATGTGTACCTGGAAGACTGGTCTAACGGGTATCACGATAAACCAGCTTATGTCTATGAATTGATCGATAACTTGCGCCATGCCGGTATCGGTCATTTCATGCTGCCCGACACGCTTGGTGTGCTATCACCTGATGAGGTATTCGCCAGCCTGAGCGATATGTGCAAGCGTTATCCCGAATTACAATTCGATTTCCATCCCCATAATGATTACGGCTTGGCGACTGCCAATGTCATGGCGGCGGTACGTGCGGGTGTCAACTCCATCCACTGCACGATCAATTGTCTGGGCGAGCGCGCGGGCAATGCGTCATTGGCTGAGGTTGCGGTGGTCTTACGCGATAAGATGAACCTACAGCTTGCGATTGATGAAAGCCATATCGTGGCGATCAGCAACATGGTGGAAACTTTTTCCGGTAAGCGTGTTGCCGCCAATGCGCCGATTATCGGTGCGGACGTATTCACCCAAACGGCGGGCATTCATGCCGATGGCGACCAAAAAGGCGGTTTGTACAAGACCAAACTGGGGCCGGAACGGTTTTCCCGTACCCGCAGTTATGCTCTCGGTAAAATGAGCGGCAAGGCATCGTTAAAGAAAAATCTGGAACAACTGGAACTGGACTTATCGGAAGCTGACCAAAAAAAAGTGCTGGAGCGCATTGTAAAGCTTGGTGATTCTAAGCAAACAATTACCACGGATGACTTGCCGTTCATCATCGCCGATGTTTTAGCCAGCAAGGATTACCAACACATTAAGTTGCTCAATTGCTCGATCACCAGTGGCCTAGACCTGGAATCGACGGTAAGTGTCCGTCTCAATATCAACGGTAAGGAACACCTAGCGTCCGGCGTTGGTAATGGCGGTTTCGACGCGTTTATCCACGCCATCGAAAAAGTGCTGGCATTTTACGATTACGCCCTGCCCAGGCTTGCAGATTATGAAGTGCGTATCCCCAAAGGTGGGCTTACCAGCGCGCTGACCGAGTGCGTAATCACCTGGGATTGCGGCGGCGACATCCGCAAAACCCGTGGTGTCCATGCCAACCAAGTGTTTGCGGCGGTGTTGGCGACGCTTAGGATCATCAATATGCAGTTGCATGAGTTGAATGCCCAACTAAGCTAATTGCTGTTATGGAAGTTAGTGGGCTACAGACGTATTTTCTCGTCGTAGGTATTACTCTCCTTGTGTTAGCAGCAGTCCTTTTTTATAGGCGGTTATCGACGAAGATTCGGGGAATCTCCACAGTTGGTCAGGTCGTGGATCACGAAGTTCGAACCATAGATGATTCAACAAGCTATCTTCCTGTTGTGGAGTTTCATGATTTACAGGGAATGTTACATCGTTTTACATCTGTAGCTGGTGGTTCTGATCGACACCCAAAAGTTGGAGCAGAAGTCACTGTACGTTATCTTCGATCAAATCCGAAAGTCGTTTATATTCAGTCATTCCTGCACATGTGGGCAGCTCCAATTGCCTGTACTGTACTTGGTTTGGCGGCGATTGCGGCACTTTGGGTTTAGTTTAGAAGTGAGATTGCAATCTAACTCGATTGCAGTTATTTCTTCAGTTTTTTGAATTTGAGCATCAAAAACCCGTCATAAAAATATGAATGCCCCGCCAAAATCAAATACGCTAGATCAGTTAAAGTTCGATAACCGCTTTGTGGCTGAATTACCGGGCGATCAGGAAACCCGCAATTATCCACGGCAAGTATTGGGTTCTTGTTATTCTAAAGCGTCCCCAACCAAAGTGACCAAGCCAACAACTGTCGCTTATTCCAAAGAAGTCGCCGCTTTACTTAATTTATCGGAACAGGCTTGTGAATCCGATGATTTTTCCCAAGTTTTTGTCGGAAATCGCTTAGCTACTGGAATGGAGCCGTTTGCTATGTGCTACGGCGGTCACCAATTTGGTCATTGGGCAGGGCAATTAGGCGATGGCCGGGCGATTAACTTGGGTGATGTCATTAACCATGAAAGTGAACGTTGGGCATTGCAACTTAAAGGGGCTGGGCTTACGCCTTATTCCAGGACGGCAGATGGCTTGGCGGTATTGCGTTCTTCCGTGAGGGAATTTCTGTGTAGCGAAGCTATGTACCATTTGGGTGTTCCGACGACACGGGCGTTAAGTTTGACGTTGACGGGAGAGCAGGTGGTTAGGGATATGTTCTACAACGGCAATCCGAAAGCAGAGCCGGGTGCTATAGTTTGCAGGGTTGCTCCTTCGTTCATCCGGTTTGGGAGTTTTCAAATCCATGCTGCCCGTGGCGATTTGAATTTATTGAGAAAATTAACGGACTACACCATAAACACCCACTTTCCGCACTTGAGCAAACCTTCAAAGGATGTCTACCTGACCTGGTTTGAAGAAGTTTGCCGGACTACCGCACAAATGATTGTGCACTGGCAGAGGGTAGGTTTCGTGCATGGTGTAATGAACACCGATAATATGTCTATCCTTGGGTTGACCATTGATTACGGCCCTTACGGTTGGCTAGAAAATTATGATCCTGATTGGACACCCAATACCACAGATAAGGCAGAACGGCGTTACCGTTACAGCAACCAACCCGCGTGTGCGTTCTGGAACTTAGGGCAGTTAGCTAACGCTATTTACCCGCTGATTGGGGAAGTCGAGCCTTTGCAGCAAGCATTGAACGTATTTACGCAAGTTTTTGGTGAACAATGGCAGCTTATGATGTGCAATAAATTAGGCTTAAGTCGTTTTGATCCAGATCAGGATGATGAATTGTTTGCCGAGCTATTGGCTTTATTGCAGTCGGTTGAAACCGACATGACGATATTTTTCCGTCAACTTGCAGAGGCCGATTTAGGCAAAGTCAGGCTTGAACATGCCGATATTGAAATGCTGATAGCGCCGCTTGCGGAGGCTTACTACGTGCCAGAGCAGAAAACCCCTGATTATGTTGCGCGTTTGGTCGATTGGTTAAAATTCTATAACCAACGCATAATTCTGGACGGCACACCACAGGAAATCAGGCGCGAACGCATGAATCGCGTTAATCCCAAGTACGTATTGCGTAACTATATAGCGCAAATTGCCATAGAAAAAGCGGAGCAGGGCGATTTTGCCATGATAACTGAATTGCTGGAGTTACTGCGCCACCCTTACGATCAACAGCCAGAAAATCAGCAATATGCAGCCAAACGACCGGATTGGGCACGGCAACGGGCGGGTTGTTCGATGTTATCTTGTAGTTCATAAGGAATCTTGATTTCGGTCATGGTTCGACAAGCCAAGGACGGATTTGTCAAGCCTGTCAAAATAGTGTAAGCAACATGAATCGTTTGGGCTGAGTCCACCGACTGTATCCAACAGAGCCTTATGTCAGAACTGGGCAGAGATTTCGTAACGACAAGGGTTCATTCTTGCCCAATAAGCGGAGTAAAGCAAGATAATGTCGACCAAATAGGGCTTTCGCCTAACATGAATATCAATAACATCAATATTATTCTATAAAACAAGTTACTAGGAAAGCTTTATAATGTTTACTATAATTACTAACGTTGATTATGATTATAATAATGAAAGATGACGTTAGATAATAATCATGGGGATTTCAAATTGCAGAAGCTTAGGGATAACAAGCCGAATTTCGGCATTATTCTTGCGGTTATTTTTATCTTTACTGCTTTTCCACCTGTTGTCACAGCAATTGAGATAGTCGTTAATAAAACAGCGTCCACTTCGGGGTATTCCAAAGTGGATATCCGCGCTATCTTCACCATGCAAAAAAGGCTTTGGCCAAATAATAAACAAATTAAGGTTTATACATTACCGGATGGCAGCTCATTACATAAAGAGTTTGTCAAAAAAGCCCTTAATATGTTGCCTCATCAGATCAGGCGAGTTTGGGACAGAATGACTTATTCCGGCACAGGAGCCGCACCTATCGAGTTGGAGTCTGAACAAGATATGATTGAAAAAATCGCTACTACGCCAGATTCCATTGGCTATTTAAATAGCAAACCAGACAATGAAAACATCCGTTCATTTGAAGCTCAATAAGCGGCAATGGTTGCAGATCCTTTGCCGCACTTCTTCCATCCTTGGAGGTGGGTGGTTTTTGTTTGAGCAATGTATTATGGATGTGCTTGTGCGTGTCTTTCCTAAAGGTGATGAAAGATGTTTTAAGCTGTTTAACAAACTCGGACAGCTCCTGACAGTTTGTTTGTTTCTTGCTTTCTACAGCACCAGGATTTTTGCAGAATCTAAGTTATTGCCTGATGAAGTCCAAATCCACGGATTTTTGACCCAAGGTTTTTTCCATACGTCTGATAATAATGTTTATGGGCAAAGTGATGATGGGATTAGCCCAGGATTGACAGAAATTGGTGTTAATGCAAGCTATCAACCTTTTAGTAAGCTGCGCTTCGCCGCGCAAGGGCTTTATCGACGGGCGGGTGCTGTTGATCGTGGCAGTGTAAGGGTTGATTATGGCTTGGCTGATTTAACCCTATTTGAATATGACAGTGGTAAAGTAGGCATACGTGGTGGACGCATTAAAAATCCGTTTGGTTTGTATAATGAGACGCGTGATGTCGCTTTTACCCATCCGACCATCTTGCTACCCCAGGGTATTTATTTTGATCGCTCAAGATCGCTAATGCTTTCTGCGGACGGAGGCTCATTTTATGCCGAGCAGCGTACCGATTTTGGCGATTTCAATTTCAAGTTTAATGTTGGAATGCCATCGAGCGATTTGAAAGAAATTAAGACTATCGTCCTCGCCAAACAAAATGCTCAGGGTTCATTTGACACAAAACCAGCTTTCGCCACACAGCTAAATTATGAGCTGAATGGCGGTGAGTATGTGTTAGCCGTAAGTTATATGGATATGGAATTTGACTTTAACCCAGCCCCTGGTGAGTCCTTACGTAGGAGTACAAGCCGCATACAGCCGTTACTGTTTTCCGCGCAATACAACGGTGAAAAATTTACCTTAACGGGTGAGTATGAATACCGATGGAACACGTTTGGGAATTTTGCGGCTTTCGACGGCGGTAAATTTGTTTCGGAAAGTTGGTATGTTGAGGGCAGTTATCGTATTTTGCCAGAGCTACAAACGACTGTTCGTTATGATACTTTTGATATGGATATATCTGATAGAGATGGTGAAACGGCGGCGCTACTAAGTTTCCAAAAGCATAGTGCCTTCTCGCAGGATTGGGTATTTGGTTTGCGCTGGGATATAACGCCATCGTGGATGGTCAGGGGAGAATATCATCGGGTTCATGGCACCGCTTGGTTGCCTCAGGCCGATAATCCTGATCCACAAAAAGGTATACAGGATTGGGATCTGTATGCTTTGCAATTGTCCTTTAAGTTTTAGTTATGGGAAAAAATAGCTTATTTTTCAGTTTACGATGGAAATTAGCTATTCTGTTTGGTAGTGTCTTCTTGGTATTGCAAAGTTTATTTGCATTCGTTTCGTATTTGAATGCTCAGAATAATTTCGAAAATGATCGAAAAAATATTCAGATAAGCCATATCAACATCGCTGAAACGTTAACCAAAGACTCGTTTTCGGTGTTGGAGCAATTTGCAGAACTGATTTCGATCATCAATGATTCATCACGTGATATATCAAAAGAGCAGCATCGTGGAGTTCAATCATTGGATGAAAACTGGTCACGTTGGCAATTTATTTGGGATATTGAAAATATCGTCTTGTTTGATAAACAAGGTACACAAGTTAAGTCCTGGGGTAATCAGTTGATTGATTCAGATGCAACGGTGATGCGCGTCCTGAAAAATGAAGTTCCAGAGCAGCAAATTTTTTGCCCAGACAATTGTTTCCAACAAGCGATCATTCCGGTGATGGGAAAGGCAGAAATTATCGGCGGTATTAGCATAATTCGTCCTTTCTCAGATGTCATTATTAAATATAACGAAGCGACACGTTCAGATATTGGTATTTTAATTCAGGATCATAGTGATAACGCCGAGAATTCATTAGGAAATGGATGGAAATATAAATTGTCCGGCATGACTCAGCCTGAAAAAAATCTGCCTATTTTCGAGTTTATTTCCCAACACCACAGAATTGATAGTTTTTTCAATGCCAGCAAAAGGATAGAATTAAATAAATCGGTTTATGAAGTTCGAGTGCTGCCCATACAACAAGCGGATGCAAGCAATAAGCCACCTTTCTTTTTTTTCGTGGATGATATCACTGCAAATCTTAAACACCTTAACAGCGATCTGAAGCATGTCTGGTTATACGGTTTTATCGGGCTATTGGCTTCGCTGCTGTTAATTCTCCTTGCCTTGCATGTTTCTCTGCGGAGGATTACTAGCCTTTCAGAGGTATTGCCGCTGCTATCGAAGAATCAGTTTACTGAATTTAGGAAACAAATACCTGTAAAAGACAGCTCCAGTTTGGGTTACGATGAGCTGGATAAGTTGAGCTTGACTGCCTTAAATTTAGCCGAGCAGCTTGAGTATTTTGAGCAAGAAATGCGAGGTCATACGTTCAGTTTATTGGAGAAAAGCCAAGAGCTGGGGAAAGAGCGTGATTTCATTCGGCAGCTTGTTGAGTTGGCACCTATCATCATTATCATACAAAAACTAAACGGGATCATTTTATCGATTAATCATGCTGGGGTTGATGGCTTGGAAACAGATAGCCAGACTGTTATTGGTAAAGTATTTGATCTGTTTATTCCAGAATTTGATCAGGAACATCTGACGAAGTTAAATCGTTTACGATTTGGCGAATACGGTGAGCAAGTTCAATTAGATGGGCTCTTAGTTACAGAGACGGGTAAGTTTCGGGATATTTCCTGGCTACATAAACTTTTGCCATCCCAAAAACACGGTGACGAAATGGTCATATTAACGTTGGGCATGGATATTAGCGATCGTAAAATAGCAGAAGCTCGCAATATTAGAATGGCATATTACGATTACCTGACAGGCTTAGGTAACCGACGGAAGTTTCATGAGGAATTCATCCAGAAATTGGCTTCGGCTGAACGTTATGGCTATCAGCTTGCCCTGTTTTATCTCGATCTGGATCGGTTTAAAGAAATTAATGACGCTAGTGGCCATGATGCTGGCGATAATTTTCTTAAGATGGTATCCAATAGCTTGAACGAAACTGTCCGTTCAACGGATTTAATCTGCCGGATAGGTGGCGATGAGTTTGCTTTGTTAATGCCATATGCGGACATGGTTGGTGTGGAGCATATCGCAAAAAAAATTAATTCTATACTTAAAGAGCAAAGTTTCAGTTGTAATGGGAAAACTTACGCTGCCAGTGCCAGTATAGGTGTTGCGGTGTTTCCATTACACGGCGCTACTGTTAATGAATTAATGGCTAATGCCGACTTGGCTATGTATCAAGCGAAAGAATTAGGTCGAGGTCAGCATCATCTGTTCAATCCTGGTTATGATTACCGGAGCAAATCAAACCAGATAGTGCGTTGGCGAACAATTCTTGAAGATGCCATCGCCAATGATAAGTTTATTTTGTTTTATCAGCCTATTCTTACCATTAAGAGCAATAAAATAAGCCATTTTGAATGTTTGGTTCGTTTACAACAAGATGATGGTCAAATTATTATGCCCTCAGATTTTGTTTTTCGAGCCGAAGAGTTAGGTTTAATCGGTAAAATTGACCGGATCGTATTAAAAAAAGCTGTAGAACAACATCTTGAGTTTAATAGGTTAGGCAAAAAATATAAGCTCAGTGTCAATATTTCCAAGCGTTCATTCGATGATCCGACCATTTTTGACGATTTCGCCCAGTTATTTAGTAATCCTGATGTTGATCAAAAAAGAATTATTTTTGAAATAACGGATTCTGCTGCAGTATCCAATTATCAATCAACTAATGTAATGATTAACAGGATAAAAGAGCTTGGTTGCATAATGGCATTGAATGATTTCGGGCTTGAATATCCTTCGCTTCACTATCTGAAAAATGCCCCAGTTGATTATGTAAAAATTGATGGTTCTCTCATCCAACATCTCGATACAAACAATGGCGATAGGGTTTTCGTTAAAGCATTGATCGAGATGGCACACGCCTTTGGTAAAAAAACAGTAGCCGAGTTTGTTGAGAGTGAAGACATCTTGACTATCCTCAAAGAGTTTGGCATCGACTACGCACAGGGCTACCACATAGGTAAACCCAAGGCGATGGAATAAAATTCCTCGTATATCAGTCATCTTTTCAAGGTTTTCCAACGGCTGCGTTACAATAGCAACACGCTGGTTTTCAGTTGAAACAAAACACTCAATTCTATGAAAAAACTAAAGTGTGCCGTGATTGGTGCCGGTTATTTGGGCAAATTTCACGCCCAGAAATATGCCTCATTGCCTGGCTGTGAGTTGGTTGCCGTCGTTGATGTCGATGAAGCTGTAGCTAATCAGATTGCTGCCGATAACGGTGCTAAAGCTTATACAGACTATAAACAGATTCTCGGTAATGTTGATGCGGTCAGCATAGTTGTACCAACCACTTACCATCATGCCGTTGCCAAAGATTTTCTGGCGGCAAGGGTGCATGTGCTGGTAGAGAAGCCAATCACCGTTACCGTTGCCGAAGCGGATGACCTGATTGCTATTGCCAAAGAGAAAAATTTGGTTTTGCAGGTAGGGCATCTAGAACGGTTTAATCCAGCCGTTTTGGGCTTAGAAAAGGACGAAAAACCGTTGTTTATCGAATCCCACCGCCTATCACCCTTTAATCCTAGAGCTAATGATGTCAGCGTCGTCCTGGATTTGATGATCCATGATATAGATATTATCCTGGCGTTGGTGGACTCGGAGCTGGAACGGATTGATGCCAGCGGCACAGCTGTCTTGACGCAAGGCACGGATATTGCCAATGCCCGACTATTGTTCACCAACGGCTGTGTCGCAAATGTCACCGCCAGCCGGATCAGCATGAAAATGGAACGCAAAATGCGGATGTTTAGGCCGAGTTCCTATGTATCGGTGGATTTTCAAAATCGCATTCTGACCAAACATAAAACTGGACCTAAGGAAATGTTTCCCGGCATTCCTGAAATAGTCACCGAAGAATCCGTGTTTGAAAGCGGCGATGCTTTGCTGGAAGAAATCAAACATTTCGTCAACTGCATAAAAACGGGTGAAAATCCCTTGGTTTCTGGAGAAGCGGGACGTAGGGCGTTGGAAACGGCGATTAAGATTTCCCAGTTGTTGGGTGAAAAGTGATGCTACACAGGGGAATTTAGTGGGTTAACACAGTGTAGTAGGTTGGGGTGAGGAACGAACCCCAACGTTTTAGCAATTGATTTGTTGGGGTTCACAAGTTCACCCCAACCTATGAGCTATTGGCGGGCGTTCCCACGCCAGAGCGCAGGAACAATTAAAATTAATTTACAGTCTCTTTTAGTTTCCCTTTAAACCAAACCAATCCCATTTTTTTATTAGAGTTTTTTCACCATATGAGAACTTTTCGCCCTTTGAATTATAACTACTTTTAAAGCCACCTAAACCATCTGGCTTAAACCATTCTTCCACGCCATCAAAATATTTAACATAAGTTTGGTTACCATAATCATCGTATTTGTATTTTATTTCTCTTCCATCACTAAATAATATTCGGATAGGGTTTTCGTTATCATCAAACCAAGTCTTAGTGCCACAGAAATCTTCTTTAAAAATTCTTTTACCCTTCTCATTATACTCGTGCTTACTGTACTCCCAGTCTATGTAACGTGTTCTATTGCCTATTTTGTTAAACCAATGTTCCTCACCATTCGGGCTAAGTATAAATCTTTCGCCTTTCGAGTTAACACCGCCTATATGGTTACCATGCCGATCATTTTCATACCATACTTCTAAGCCATCAACTTTACTATAAATGAGCATATCATTTTCATCATAACCAAAAAGGGAAACACAACCATCAACATCTTTACTACGCACTAACAAACCACATTCGTACCATGTTTCACAACCTGCAGCTTCTTTGATGTAAGTCATATTTGAACTGCTTTCCCAAGGGTCGTCTAAATCTTTAGTGCATATTTTCTTACATTCAGGGTCATACCAACTACATGACTCTGTCCCATCCAAATTTTTATGATATTCGGATTTATATTTGGTGTGGTCATCCCAATTTCGATCTTCTCTATCAAATAAATATTTATCGTTTTTCATTTCTTTATCCTCCTTTTGAGGTTAAATTAATTTACGGAAATTTGTATGACAAGCCAAGTAAGGTACGCACCGCGTACCTTTTAAGTTTACGAGTTAACCAAACCTTCAAAAAGGTATGCGATGCATACCTTACCACTGGTGGCGCAAGCAATGGTCGCCCAGATTCCAGTGTTGAGTTCAGACGGATAGCTTTCAGCTTATGGTATTCAAAGGTTGTGGTGAGCAAAGTGAACCGCATCAATCGAGAAAACGCGAACGATGCGGTTCGTGCCTCACCACATCCTACATTAGCGCAGGTTACGGGTTGAATGGTGTTTTGAGAACTAAAAACTGTATAAGTGCAATTAAACCGTAAACGGAAGCGCTAACACCAACGAAGATCAGAAGGCGAGCTATGGCAATTTTCCACGGTGCAACATAACGAATCCACATCATTGGGACGTTTTGTGCAGGGCACTCGGCACTTCGAACTAACAATAAAGCTGGAAGATCTGCGTTGATAGAAAGTATTTCGATACCAATCTCCTCTTTTGGGGAGAGATTGTCGAAGATCATTATGTGGCGGCTATCCTGATCTGTTTTATGCTCGAAATGTCGTACTGGCCAAAGATTAATATGATCTGGCTTCCAGTTAAAGACTAGTTCAACTTTTGTAGCAGTTTCCCTGCCGGTATTGATGATTCGGATAGAAGCTGTAGACACCTTTTGTGTTGTTTGAAGGACGTTTCCTTCCGTATCGCGAATTGGCTCATGAACTAAGAAAGTGAAAGAGTGTGGGCTAGTCCAAATTAGTTTTGCCTTTCCCTTGATGCCAACATTAAGAAACCAAGTGATAAATGGAACAACGAGGGAAACAATTTCTTTGCCATATTTACTTATGAAATCCATTTATACCCCCTTATCGATTATATCTGTTTAGCCCGTAGGCTGGGTTGAGGTACGAAACCCAGCATTATAATTTGCGTTTTTGCTGGGTTTTCGCGAAGCTTCAACCCAGCCTACAGCTTATCTAAAATATGAAATAAGATACATCTCAAGCCAACTTCTTATACTTCAACCGATGCGGATTATCCGCGTCGCTACCTAAGCGGCGGTGGCGGTCGGCTTCGTAATCTTCGTAGTTGCCTTCAAACCAGACGACATTGCTGTCGCCTTCAAAGGCGAGCATGTGCGTTGCAATCCTGTCCAGAAACCAGCGGTCATGCGAGATGACGACGGCGCAGCCTGGGAAGGCGAGTATGGCATCTTCCAGGGCGCGCAAGGTTTCCACGTCCAGATCGTTGGTGGGCTCGTCGAGCAACAAGACGTTGCCGCCCGCTTTTAACAGTTTAGCCAGATGGACACGATTGCGTTCGCCGCCGGACAGATCGCCGATACGTTTTTGTTGGTCGCCGCCTTTAAAATTAAACCGGCCTACATAAGCCCTGGATGGAGTTTCATATTTTCCGACGGTAATCATATCCAAGCCGTCGGCAATTTCTTCAAACACGGTTTTGTTGGCATCCATATCGTCACGTAGCTGATCGACGTAAGCCAGTTCAACGGTTTTGCCTAGTGTTAAAGTTCCGCTATCGGGCTGTTCCAGACCTGCCATCATGCGGAACAATGTGGTTTTACCCGCGCCATTGGGACCGATAATGCCGACAATACCGCCAGGTGGTAGTTTAAAGCTCAAGTTATTGATGAGCAATCGGTCACCAAAGGCTTTGCTGATGTTGTCGGCTTCAATGACAACATCACCCAGGCGCGGGCCGGGTGGGATATAAATTTCCTGGGTTTCATTACGTTTTTGCACATCCACGGAAGACAGTTCATCAAACCGTGCCAGACGAGCCTTGCTTTTCGCATGGCGGCCTTTGGGGTTGGAACGCACCCATTCCAATTCCGCCTTCATGGCTTTTTGGCGGGAAGATTCCTGTTTTTCTTCTTGTAACAAACGGTTGCCTTTTTGTTCTAGCCAACTGGAATAGTTGCCTTCCCAGGGTATGCCAGAACCCCGGTCGAGTTCCAGAATCCAGCCAGCGACATTATCCAGAAAGTAGCGGTCATGGGTAACGGCAACGACTGTACCTGGATAATCATGCAGAAAGCGTTCCAACCAAGCGACAGATTCGGCATCCAGATGGTTAGTAGGCTCATCCAATAACAGCATGTCAGGATTGGACAGCAATAAGCGGCATAAGGCCACGCGGCGTTTCTCCCCGCCTGAAAGCTTTGTCACATCGGCATCCCAATCCGGCAAGCGCAAAGCATCGGCGGCGATTTCCAGCTTGCGTTCCAGTTCCCACGCGCCTGCGGCTTCGATTTTTTCCTGTAAATCGGCTTGTTCTGTTAACAGCGCATCAAAGTCTGCATCAGGTTCAGCAAATGCGTTGTTGACTTCATTAAAGCGATCCAAAATGGCTTTGATTTCCGCGACAGCTTCTTCAACATTGCCGCGTACGGTCTTAGTGGGATCAAGTTGCGGTTCTTGCGGTAGATAGCCGATGTTGATGCCTTTGAGCGGAATAGCTTCGCCTTCGATATCCTTGTCGATACCTGCCATTATTTTCAATAAGGTAGACTTACCTGAGCCATTTAAACCCAGTACGCCAATTTTTGCGCCAGGGAAAAAGGATAAGTAAATGTCTTTGAGAATATATTTCTTAGGCGGCACAATTTTGCCGACTTTATTCATTGAAAATATATATTGAGCCATAGTTGAGGAATATTTGCTAAGTTAATTAATAGGTTAGAGTCTGGCCTCACCTTATCTTAATGATACAGCGACGATCCAGTAGTAGACTATCTGGTAAACAAGGTTGCCAAGGTCGAATCGGTCTCACCCCATATGATACCTGTAGGACTTTCAGGTGCAAATTAATTGAATGGAAAACGCGCCGCTGCCATGGTGGCAAAGCTGTTGTAAACGGGAATTCGGAGGGATTCACGATGGCATTGCTGAAATGCGGAGGTAATTTTTTGCTACGTTTTGATGGTGGTTAGCGAATAAACAGCAAAAAACCTATCACAACATTAAGTGTGTTAACTAAGACGCGTGTTGGCAGGGGGTTTAGTGTTTAAGCTAACATAATAAAACGCAAGCCAAGCTTATTCGATTAAAATAAGCCGCCTTGGAATCACGTAAGCTAACGTGGACACAAAATCAAGGCCACTAGCCAATCAAGTTTAAGCCTGTTCCATCACTTTAGATTTAACATTCAAAAAACTTCAAACCCTTTGCAGCTCAAAAACCAAAAGATTTTTGAGCGCTTATAACCTAATAGTTAGGCAGGGGTGACGTTCTCAGCTTGTGGGCCTTTTTGACCTTGGGTGACTTCCATCATCACTCTTTGGCCTTCTTTTAGCGTTTTGCGGCCGGAGCCATTAATTGCACTATGGTGAACGAAAACATCTTTGCCGCCTTCCTGGGCAATAAAGCCAAAGCCTTTTTCATCATTGAACCACTTAACGGTACCTTCAACTTGATCTGCCATATCTAACTCATTCAATAATAACGCCAATCTAAGTTGGCTTAACAAAATCCAGTCCACATAGGACGGGTTTAACCTTTAACGCCGAGCAATGGTAGCACTAAAAAGATAACTAGGGCAAAACATTTTGAGCAGCGTTAGCAAGGTTTTAAGGGCAGTCGCAGCCAATAAAAACTTAGAAAAAACATCAATATACCAAAAATGTTCGGATAGGTTCGTCAGATAATGGTTAACAACAAAAATATATTTATAAATAATTGATTATTAATGTGAAAAATAATTTAGCTTCTTGCTAAGACTTATTCTTGCTAATAGGTTTTAAAGTCGGATTAAATCGATCAAAAACTTCGTGCATAAGCAATGCGGAAAGAATTAAAGCGGTTCCGGTGAGCGTATCCTGAGTTAAAGGCTCATGGTTGACTAGATGCCCCAACATCAACGCCATAACTGGAGTCATCAAGGAAATCAGCGCGACACGGGTAGCGGATAAATGCGTAAGCAGGTAATAATACAGCGAAAAACCAATCGTCGTCGCAATCATCCCTAAATAAGCAATTGCCGCGATATTCACAGTGGAAAGCGTTGTAGGCCATTGCCCGTCAATCAAAGTCCAAGTGATTAGATACGCAGGCAGCGCCAAACCCAGTCCGCCTGCAACTTGTGCTAATGCAGGTAAACCAGCGTTAATGCGTTTGATCCACACCGCGCTACCGGAGTGCAATAAGGTTGATACAAATACTCCTGCAATGCCCAGTGCCGCGCTTTCCCCTAACCGTAATGCTGAACCAAACATGATATACAAACCGCAAACCCCTAAGCTATACGCACATAATTTACTGAGCGATAAATACCGCTCCTTGAGCAAAAGGCTCGCCATTAATGCCGTCATCAGAGGAGCAAGGCCGAATATGACTGAAATCCAGCCGGACGGGATGAACTGCGCTGACCAATACACGGCGATCATCGAGCCATAGATTTGCAAGGCCGCTGCCAGATAAGTCAACCAGGCTTTACGGTGCCACGCCAATGACCGCCGTAACACCGCCAACGTTAACAAAATGCACGTCGCACCAATAGCCATACGGCTGGTGACCGCAAACAAAAAGCCTGGGCCTTCACCGCTCCATTTGATGGCGAGCGGTGTGGTGGCCCAGAGCAAAACAACGCTGATGTAAGCGAGGGTGATACGCATTGGGTTAATAATCAGGGTAAACGGGATCGGACTGGATAAGGTGGCAAAAATTCCAAACGAATGGAATTAAACCTAATCAGGATAACCTATCTTCTTAGCAAAACAATCGTCATCATGATTATGTTTACATCTATCCTGTGCCGCCTTATTATTCGTCAAGCCCATCAAACCGATATTTCACAATAAACAAAGGAGTTACGATATGCACCTAAGCGATTCTGAAGTTGATGCCGCTTGCCACTACATCCGTAGGCAAATGGAGACGCATTCCTGGTGGCCTAAAGAAGCCCCTGGGGAAGCCAAACGTGAGTTTGAATTGATGTGTGGGACGGCGTTGTCGCTTAATGTATGGTGTGATCGGTGGTTGGATGAGGGGCAGTGTAAGAAGTTGGAGAGGTCGGTTAGGGGATAAACCATTTTGTTTGCTCACCTAATTTGCCTTTTTTGCCGAAGACGTAGATATTTCGCAAATTTACATATTTCTGGCCAAAGGAACACACATAAAATCGGCGTGAAAAACAAAAATAAATAAGCCAAATTGCTAAAACTGATAACGTGTGAGCCAGATATAACACCTTGAACATATTGTAATATTCCAAGCGACAAATGATATAAAAAAGGTGCGGCAAAAAGCCAACGGATAAGTGTTGAAAGACGATTTACTAATGAAGTCTCGAAGTAATCCCTAAATAGATCACTACCAATTCCTATTATGTATAATCCAAATACAAAGCCGAATAATAACCCAATCCCAAGATAAGGTTTTACCAGGAATGACATGAAACCCATAATTCCAAAGAGTGCCAGATAAGCAAAACTTCCAATTGTTAATGCTACGCCAGCTATTATCAGCGTAACGGCAGAGAGTTTCTTATATGTTTGTGATGTCATAACGTAAGATGCGCCAAATATAGGATTTGCCGAGGTACGAGGCGCATCAATCGAGAAAACGCGAACGATGCGCATCCTTTCGTTCAGCACCCCGAGCCGGACGGGGCATGTTGCCCAATTCGTTTTGATTTAAATATTATTCAGAAATAACAAACGTTTGGGACGGGGTAACATACCCACGTCCCGCGTTCGGAATTCAAGCGCCTTTACCATCAACTAAACTCATGGCCTTAGAGTTTTTACTATTCCGAAAAACCAACGGCTTTTCATCACTCGCCAAACTAGCAGTATCCTTTGCTGAATCAATAGCTTGTTGAATAAGCCCATGTTCCGGCGATTTACTGCATAGGGGATCAGCAATGTACATATCGCCCGTCAATAAATAAGCCTGACAACGGCAGCCGCCGAAATCTTTTTCCTTTTCGTCGCAACTGCGGCAAGGTTCTTTCATCCATTCAAAACCTCGGAAAAAATTGAAGGCTTTGGAATCGTGCCAGATTTCCCCCGAGCCGGACGGGGCATGTTGCCCCGTTCGTTTTAATTCAAATATTATTCATGAATAACAAACGTTTGGGACGGGGCAGCATACCCATGCCCCTCGTTCGGAATTCAAGCGCCTTTATCATCAACCAAAGCCATTGCCTTAGAGTTCTTGCTATTCCTAAATACCAGCGGTTTTTCACCGCTCGCCAAATTGTCAGAAGCACCAGCCGAATCAATTGCTTGCTGAATAACCCCGTGTTCCGGCGACTTGCTGCATACCGGATCGGCCATATACATATCGCCTGTCAACAGATAAGCCTGACAGCGGCAGCCGCCGAAATCTTTTTCTTTTTCGTCACAACTGCGGCAAGGCTCTTTCATCCATTCAAAGCCACGGAAAAAGTTGAAGGCTTTGGATTCATGCCAGATTTCCTGGATGTTGTAATCATTGACATTCGGGCAATCCAAGCCGGGCAAGTCACGGGCGGAATGGCAGGGCAGGGCAACGCCATCGGGCGCGATGGTCAAAAAGGTTGTCCCCCAGCCATTCATACATTTTTTCGGGCGATCTTCGTAAAAATCCGGCACCACGTAATAGATTTTCATCTTGCCGGCGACTTTTTCTTTAAACGCCTGGGCGATTTGTTCGGCTTGTTCGAATTGCTCTTTGGTGGGCAACAATAAATCGCGGTTGGTATGCGCCCAACCGTAATACTGGGTGTTGGCGAGTTCCAGATAATCCGCGCCAAGTTCCTCTGCCATTTCCAGAATTTGCGTCATTTGGTGGATGTTTTCACGATGGATGACTACGCACAGCACCATCGGATAGCCGTGTTTTTTCACTAAATGGGCAACTTCTTTTTTGTGATGGAACGAAGTTGTACCGGCAATATGGTCGTTAAGTTCCTGGGTACTGGCTTGGATACTGACCTGGATATGGTCTAGCCCCGCTTCTTTAAGCTGGATGATTTTCTCTTCGTTCAGCCCATAACCAGAGGTAATCAGGTTGGAATAATAGCCCAGTTCACGTGCATGTTTGACCAGTTCAACCAAATCCTTACGCGTCAATGGTTCTCCGCCGGAAAAACCCAATTGCACCGCACCCATCTTGCGAGCCTCGCTCAATACCCGTTTCCAGTCGTCTGTACTGAGTTCATTAGGGTACTTAGCGTAATCCACCGGATTAGAGCAATACGGGCATTGCAACGGGCAAGCATAAGTCAATTCCGCCAGCAACCAACGTGGAGGCGTTATTTGAAGCGCTTTCGCGTCAAGATTATTGTTGGATCCAGCCATTTTGTAAGGCAACCTCAAGGAAAGCGGTAATATCGTTGGTAAGACCCGTAGTGGCAAATTTTTGTTCAAGCTCGCTGACAATCTGCGCCAGATTACGCACACCATCGCAACATTTCAGGATTTCTGCAGAACTTTGGTTAAGCTCTACCATGCCTTCAGGATAAAGAATGACGGTTTTCTGCTGGGCTTCTTCCCATTGCAAGCGGTGGGTAGGGGAGAAGTTGATGGGTTGGTCGGGGTCGATGGTCATTTGGTAGCTAATTGAAGGGTAATTCTCAAAATGAGTGATAAGTTATCGCGTTTAGAACATTGATTTTGTAGCAAGCGTGCTCGCGTTCATTCGCTTCGTCACGATTAAATTTAAAACCTGTGAAGTTTTTTGGTAAGACGCGAATGGCTTATTCCGTGTATTTTATTGTACATACTTCGTTAATATTATGGGTCAAATTTTTAGTGGTCAGGTTTCGCGTTAGCAAACTCCCGAACAATAGCGCGTTGCTAACAGAGCTTACTGTGCATGATTAAATATAATGGGGAACTCTAAAAATTCCATAATGAATATTGCTAGGTCGATCAGGTAAGTTTTTACAAGAATCCCATGGTACAAAGACTCCTATTAAGTATGGACTTCAAAATGTTAGAATTTGGAAGAAATCTAAAGAATTTCAGTAATTAAATAATAGCGTGGTTTTAATTGCGGTAAATAGGGATTCCTTTAGGTGGTTGACCGATTTTCCAGTCCGATTTACGGCAGTAGAGGTGTGCACTGAGTATGAAAAAGCAAAAGCTGGTTGTTGCGGTATCTTCAAGAGCTTTATTCGATTTGGATGAATCCCATGCGGTTTTTGAAGCACAAGGTAAAGAAGCGTTTTGTCGATACCAGATAGAGCATGAAGATCAGATTTTGGCACCAGGCTATGGTTTTTCTCTGGTAAAAAAATTCCTGGCTATTAATGAGAGCAGCCCTAACGAGCCATTACTGGAAATCATCCTGCTATCCCAGAACAGCGCCGATACAGGCTTGAGGATATTCAATTCCATTGCCCATCATAAGCTCAACATCACCCGCGCTGCGTTCACCAGCGGTGTTTCTCCCTATTCATACATGTCGGCTTTTGGTGCACATTTGTTTTTGTCGGCGAATGCCGATGATGTCGTCAAAACCCTGGATGCCGGTTTTGCGGCAGCAACCATTCTAAGTGGCGCGTCAACAAGCAATCAAAGCCAACAATTACGTATCGCGTTTGATGGCGACGCAGTGTTATTTTCCGATGATTCTGAGCGGATTTATCAGGAGCAAGGTTTGGCAAAATTCGCCGAAAACGAACGGAATGAAGCCAAAAACCCTTTGCCGGGTGGGCCATTTAAGGATTTCTTGGCTAGGTTACACCATATCCAAAAGCAGTTTGACCCTCAACTTTCACCGATTAGGACTGCTTTGGTTACCGCGCGCGCGGCACCTGCACACGAGCGAGTGGTAAGAACCTTAAGGACATGGGATATTCGTATTGATGAGGCGTTATTTCTGGGCGGGATGTCCAAAGGTGCGTTTTTGAAAGCATTTGGCGCGGATATTTTCTTTGACGACCAAAAAGGCCATTGCGAGTCGGCGGCAGTGCATGTCGCTGCGGCGCATGTGCCACATGGGATTACCAACAAAAAATCAAAGCTTTAGTTTTTCCTTCGTTTAATTCTTAAGCAGCCTTGATGTCCGCAATGGCGTCAAAGCCGTCGCCCGTGGTGTAGATGTAAGTGTCGGTGCCTTCCCCGCCTTCGAGGGTGTCGTTGCCCTTGCCACCCTTTAGTATATCGCTGT
>NZ_JBEBKJ010000044.1:0-29417 GCF_040079455.1 Methyloglobulus sp.
TTGGTCGTTTCGTTTGAATGTTATTCATATTCATGGTCACCTCTAATGACATTATAAATCTGCCTCTAGAAGTGTCCTGTTTAATTAAACCATTTCAAACAGGCGTGATTGTTCACTCCGACCGGGGCAGCCAATATTGTTCGGCCGCCTACCAGGAACTGTTCCAGAAACACCCGCTAATCTGTGGCACGAGCAAGAAAGGCGACTGCTACGACAATGCAGCCATGGAAAGCTGGAATCACAGCTTTAAGGTCGAAGCCGTCCACGGCGAACGGTTTCAAACCCGATCAGAAGCTAAGTACCAAGTGTTCGAATATATTGAAATATATTACAATCGCAAACGGCTTCACTCAAAACTAGGCTATCTCAGCCCAGTTGCGTTTGAAGTGAATGAAAATAAAAAAGTCGCTTAGTGGGGTGTCCGTGAAACCAGGGCAAGATCATCATTGACGATGCCTTTAATGCGGACAAATTGATCGAATTCCTGGACGCATTGATCAAGGACACCGACAAGAAAGTGTTCCTGATCCTGGACAACCTGCGCGTCCACCATTCAAAGCCCGTCAAGGCTTGGCTGGCGGAACGCACCGATAAAATCGAAGTGTTCTACCTGCCCAGTTACAGCCCTGAACTCAATCCCGAAGAGCGCTTAAACGCAGACCTCAAACAGGCCATCGGCAAGAGAGTGCCGGTCAGGACAAAAGTTAAACTTCGCGCTGCCGCCAATCAACATATGGACATGCTGAAGTCGAATCCAGAACGCATACGCAGCTTCTTTCAGGATAAGAGAGTCAAATATGCAGCTTAAAGCTTCTAAAGGCCGGATCAATAATACCTCTATCATGTTACATTACAGAAGGCTTATACTTGCCGCCGGACTTTGTTTTATTTACAATGGCTTAACCAGCCATAAGCCAGTCACTGTGCGTTTAGTGTTAGCTTACTGAAAACAATAGCGATAGATTCTAAGCATCGCTGCCTGTAATTGTAATAATCAATATGTTGTATACGTCGGTTGCCAATATAATTATTAACATATTGAAAATAAATGTATTATTTTTTTAAGATAGTGAGTCAGATATTTCGCTCTATTGGTTGCGGAGCTATGATCACTGATGGTTTTCCGCATTGACAGCCGCTCGCGACTCAGACTTTTTGTGGTCTTTGTGATATCCAGATCTTGGGGTCAAAGCCGTATAAGTAATACTACTAATTGTCAGTTGTTGTTTTTTTGAATATTCTAGACGCTGAATGTGTGCAGTTAAATTTGCTGTTTTGATGTCGGTTTGTGGTGAAACTAATTCATTTAACTGCCTTTAATCTGGTTTTTCTAGATTATGCCATTGTTAATTGTGGGACTATATGCGGAGCGTTTTTGAGTAAGCTCTATCAAGGTACATTAATAGCAGAGTTGTTGCATAAAATTGAAAGATCTCAGTAATTAATGGTGACATAGTTTTTTATGAGCTTTTTAAAATGAAGGCTTGGATAAGAAGAAAGCTAGGTTTGTTACTTTATGTAAGTTTAAAGATTTGTAGGATGTCATGAAAATACTTGTTGTAGATACAGATAAAATAAGCCGAATGATTGTAGATGAATGTGTCTCGGCGTTAGGTCATGAAACGCATCATGCGGAAAATGGTAAATACGGGCTTGCCTATGCCAGAGAAAACAACATCGATTTAATTTTCATGGGTGACGAAATGTCCGATTTGAATGGTTCGGTTGCAACAAGAGTTATCCGAGCGTTTAAAAAAGACGAGTGGATTCCAATCATATTTCTAACTACAAGACCCCATGATGAGTTCTACACTTATGGCTTGTTAGCTGGCGCAGATGCGTGTTTGCAAAAACCTTTAAATCCTTATTATTTACAACTGCAAGTAACCGCAATGGAGCGGCTATGCATAATGCGTAGAAAATTACTTGCTCAAAAAAGCCTAGTTAAAGCTAATCAGTACCTTCTTAAGATCGCTATGATTGATCAATTGACCAAGCTAGGGAATCGAAGAAATTTTGAACATGTGATCGTCAGGGAGTTTAATCTGGCAAAACGCGAAAAAACCAGTTTTTCATTACTGATGTGCGATATTGATCATTTTAAAGTATATAACGACAGATACGGACATCAGGAGGGAGATAAGTGCCTCAAAAAAATTGCTGAAACTATTCTTGAGACACTTACCCGTCCAGCCGATATAGCTTGCCGTTTTGGGGGAGATGAGTTCGTCGTGATTTTGCCCCGAACAGATGCCGCTGGTGGGCTTCAAGTTGCTGAAAAAATAAGACAAGCTGTTTATGATATAAACATGATACTTGTAGCTCCGAAAGATATTAGAGTCACTCTAAGTATTGGTGTGGCAAATTTTAGCGGACAATATACGAATACAGAAGAGCTTGTCGAGATAGCGGATAAGGCTTTGTACGAGGCCAAAAATACTGGTCGAAATAGATCGGATCTTTCATTTTAAGTATTATAGGGAATCTCTAAAAATACACCCCCCCCCTTCTCCCTCTGGGATGCCTACATGGATGTAGGTAGTAGGGCAATGCAGGAGCTATTGCCGAGAAGGTTGGAATGAGGGATTTAAAATCAAGCATTTACAACCCTCACCCTAGCCCTTTCCCAGAGGGAGAGGGGATTTTTAGAGATCCCCTTAGCTGCTTATGATTGATGCGAGATTGGTTCGTAATCAAGTCCTTGTTTATATGTTGTTTAATAGCCCAAGCGACTGTTGCTGCTTGATAGTTAGCCTTAACATCGTGAACCCTAAATAGTTGTACACCGGCCATAACACCAAATGCAGTGGTTACGGCAGTTGCAGTGACCAGTTCAGATGGCTCGGTTACATCACAAATTGCACCCATAAAACGCTTGCGGCTAACACCTAACAGCACAGGAAAACCCAGTTCGACAAACCTGTCAAGGTTGGCCAGCAAATCCAAGTTATCTTGTTTGCGTTTGCCAAAGCCGATGCCGGGATCAATCAGGATATTGTCTTTTGTGATACCTGTCTGCAATGCCTCAGCTATCCTTAATTTTAGAAAATCAATAACTTCCGTAACGACATTCTCATAATAAGGATTATCTTGCATCGTTTTCGGTGTGCCTTGACTGTGCATAAGGATAATAGGAACTGCTCTTTTGGCGGTTAAAGCCAGCATGTCTGGATCGTTTAATCCAGCCGACACATCATTGATAAGGTTTGCACCTGCCTGTAATGCTGCGTCGGCAACCTTACTTAGGGTGGTATCAATGCTGATGACCACTTTATCTGTAATTTGTTTACGGATAGCTTCAATGACAGGAATAACTCGCCTTAACTGTTCTTCCGAACTAACTGGATCAGAACCAGGGCGTGTGGATTCGCCGCCTATATCAATAATGTCTGTACCTTCAGACAACATCTGCTCAACTTGCCTTAGTGCCGCGTCAATGTGATTAAACCTGCCTCCATCTGAAAAGCTGTCGGGGGTCACATTCAAGATGCCCATAATCAACGGTTTTGTGTTGTCTTTAAAATTCAATGAAAGTTCCTGTATGCGTTGCCCATGCTACCTTAAGGTATAATGCAAAATTTAACTCTAAGCACTTGTTGTCATGCATAAACCCCGTTTGGCCTGGGCGATTACCGGTTCCGGCCATTATATAGAAGAATGCCTGGATTTTTTGCTGACCTTGGAGGATGTGGATGTCTATATCAGTCCGGCAGGCGAGGAAGTCTTGAAAATGTACGGCATCAGCCTGGATGATGTACGAGCAAAACATTCGGTTTTTCGTGATAAAACAGCCTCGTCGCCGCCTGTTGGCCTGTTTTACAAAGGCCATTACCATACCTTTGTGATGGCACCCGCCACGTCAAACACCATCGCCAAGTGCGTGCTGGGAATTGCCGATAATTTGGTAACTAACTTGTATTCCCAGGCCGGCAAGTGCAAAGTGCCGTGTATTGTCTATCCCTGCGACATTGCCCCGGAGATGGAAACCACAGCACCCGGCGGAAAAGTGATGGTTTATCCCCGTAAAATTGACCTGGAAGGCACGGACAAAATCCGCACTTTTGAATACACCACGGTTGTTGACAGCGTAGAAGAATTAATCGACGTGGTTAAGCGGCGGCTAGCGTCTTTGCCATGAGCGAGCATTTACTTTTTCTTACCGGAAAGCTTGCGGAAAAGCAATTGCACCGTATCCTTGAAAAAATGCAGCCGGACTTTACTTATACCGTGCATCAGCTCGGTGTTAAAGTTGCCGCGCTGATGACCACAGACATGATTCTTCGCCGTCTGAAAGATACCTTTGGCGCAAACCGCATTATCATCCCAGGTCGTTGCCGAGGTGACGTTGATGCATTAGCGAAAGCACTTGATATGCCTGTAGAAAGAGGACCAGAAGAGCTTAAAGACTTGCCAGTGTATTTTGGTAAAGCCGCGCACCAATACGACTTAAGCCGATACAGCGTCAAAATATTTGCCGAAATCGTCGATGCGCCTAATATCAGCGTTGAAGAAATCCTGAGCCGAGCTAACTATTACAAGCAAAATGGTGCAGACGTGATCGACATCGGCTGTTTGCCCAGCACCGATTTTCCGCACATGGAAGAAGCCATTAAAGCATTGAAACAGTGTGGATTTGCCGTAAGTATTGATTCCCTAAACAGCGACGATTTGCTTCGGGGCGGCAAGGCGGGTGTTGATTATATGCTTAGCCTGCACGAAAACACGCTATGGATTGCCGATGAAGTTGCGGCTACGCCGATTTTGATTCCTGAAACGCATGAGGATTTAGCGTCACTAGATCGGGCGATCAAGATTATGCGGGACAAAAACCGCGCATTTATTGTCGATCCCATCCTTGATCCTATCCATTTTGGTTTCACCCAATCCATCGTGCGCTATCACGAAGTCAGGAAGAACCATCCGGGCATTGAAATCATGATGGGCGTAGGAAATATCACGGAGCTAACGCATGCGGACACAGTAGGGATGAACGCTTTGCTGCTGGGGATTTGTTCGGAACTGAACATCAACCAAATACTCGCCACCGAAGTCAGTCGCCATGCGTGCCGCGCTGTCAAAGAAGCGGATAAAGCCAGACGCATACTATTTGCGGCTAAAGAGCAGGACACATTGCCTAAGCACATTGATTCGGGTTTAATGAGTTTACATGAGACTTCGCCGTTTCCTTACCCCCAGGATGAAATCAAGGAGTTGGCTAGTCAGATCACCGATCCAAGCTACCGCATCCAAACCAGTGTAGAAGGCGTGCATATTTTTAATCGCGACGGCTTGCACACCGCGACCGACCCATTTGACCTGTATCCACAATTAGCCGTGGAGAATGATCCCGGTCATGCTTTCTACTTAGGCGTGGAACTGGCGCGGGCTGAGATTGCTTGGCAATTAGGAAAGCGCTTTAATCAAGATCAACCGTTAGATTGGGGTTGCGCGGTCGATACAGCCGAGCAAACCGTTGACCTACACAGCTTTAAACCCGCCGGAACGACCTTAACAAAGAAATGATACAAGAAACGATTGTGACCACCCAAAATAGTGGGGGTATCGCCCATATAGCGCCGATGGGTATCCATATTCAAGATGATATTTTTATTATCTTGCCTTTCCGCCCATCAACTACGCTCAATAATTTTTTGGAAACCAGGGTCGGCGTTATCAATTATTGTGATGATGTTCGAGTTTTTGCCGGGTGTTTAATCGGACGACGAGACTGGCCGCTAAAACCTGCACAGAAAATCTCAGGACAAGTCCTAAGTTGTGGGTTAGCGCACACAGAGGTCGAACTCATTCGTGTCGAAGAAGATGCCACCCGTCCCAAATTATTTTGTAAAACAGTTCACACGGTTAACCATGCGCCGTTTAAAGGATTTAACCGCGCCCAGTTTTCAGTATTGGAAGCGGCAATTTTAATCAGTAGGCTGGATATGTTGCCCTTATCAAAAATAGAATCAGAAATTGAATACTTACGCATTGGCCTAGAAAAAACCGCAGGCGAACGCGAACTGGAAGCGTGGGGATGGATATTGGCCGTCCTTGACGATTTCAAAGGAAAAGCCGTCGAATGACCGGAATGCTCGCTAGTGTAAATAGTTTGGATGAAGCCAAACTGGTTTTGGCTGAAAAGGTCAATATTATAGACCTAAAAGAACCTGCATTAGGCTCTTTAGGTGGTTTGGACGCTGGGCTGGTAAAAGAAATTGTCGCTGTAATTAATGGGCAATGCCTTATTAGCGCGACGATAGGCGACTTGCCCATGCAACCTGAGCTGATTTTTAATGCAGTAAAAGAAATGGTCGAAACGGGTGTTAACTATGTCAAAATCGGTTTTTTCCCCAGTGGGGATGTAACACAGGTCATTGAAAAATTAGTGGGGATAGCAGCTCACGTTGATCTTATCGCAGTATTATTTGCTGATACCAAGCCTGATTTCAGGCTTATTGATACACTAAAGGCAGCAGGCTTTAGTGGTGTTATGCTCGATACACTGGATAAAACCAACGGTTCATTGACCAGAGTTATGGCTAAAGCCGATATCGAACGTTTTGTGCTACACGTTAAATCCAGACAATTGCTTTGCGGCCTTGCCGGGTCCTTAAAATTTGAGGATATTCCTCAGCTGATGTCTTATCGGCCCAGCTATTTAGGTTTCAGAGGCGCTTTATGTGAGCAACATGAAAGGACAGGACGGATAAATGCTCAGTCCGTCTTGAAGATAAAGAAATCCATCGCTGAATTTTCCTGCTGATGCTGTACCGTTTACCTCTTATTCAATTTGGAAAAAATCTTATCCTCATTGGTGTGATAGCTGGCACGTATTTCGTTTTCGGTTTGCTGGGTTTCTTGTTCAAAGGCCCTGTTGAAGAGATAGGTATTCTTATGCCTTCAGCAGGTCTGGCACTGGCTGCAACATTACTTTTTGGGATGCGGATTTTGCCCGGTGTCGTTATAGGTAATTTCTGTATCAGCGCTTGGGCTTTCGATTTTAACTCAGGACTCTTGCTTTTTTATGCCGCCAGCGCTATCGGAGCAGCCCTATCGTCCTTTTTGGGAACCAGTTTAATTCGCAAAATGGTTGGCTTTCCAAATCCGCTAGTGAAAGGTAAATGTATTATCCTCTTTATGCTGTTGGGTGGTCCCGTTAGTTGCCTGGTATCTGCAACTATCGGCATAACGGCAATGTACGGTTTTGGGATCATTGCTTTAACAGATGTTCCCCTTGCTTGGTTGAGTTGGTGGGTTGGCGACATTTTAGGCGTACTGATTTTTACGCCGCTCATCTTGATACTTTTTGCTGAACCACAACAGATCTGGTGTCGACGACGTAAAACGGTTGGTTTGCCGATTGTGTTGACGTTTGCTTTGCTCATCTTGCTGTTCGCTTATCTGAGGGGCGTTGACCGTCATCAAGCTACCGAACAATTAAAAGAAAAAACTATTACCTTATCCCAAGCATTAAAGAACAGAATTCGGTTGGATTTGTATTCACTGTACGCGCTTAGGAATTTTTTGTTAGGATCGCAGTTAATAGAGTCCCAAGAATTTTCGCTATTGACTAAGCAAACGCTTTTCTCATTAAAGGAAATAAAATTCATTCGTTGGCTTAATGTTACGGAAAATAGGCGAGGGGAACACCAATCTTTTTCAGCACCCAATGAACAGGCACACAATAAACCGGATAACTTGCGAGTAATTCCACCTGCGCTTAGGAAAAAACTACTAGATAGCTCCTCGCTTTCTGAGGCAGAATTCCTTGTTTTGGAGAAAAACAGCTTCAAATTTGTAGTCCCCGTTGTCAAAAACCTTACCCAGAAAAGGAAAGTTTTGGGCGTTATTATTGCGGATGTATCTATTGAGGGTTTAATTCACCAAGCGTTCGATACACTCAATACAAGCAATTGTTCAATAACGATAAGCGCTTCTCCAAATGTTGAGTCTAATGCAAAAACCATCTATTCGAATAAGAGTAATTCGAACCACGATGCTTATCAAACAATCTCTATCCCGATAGCAGACCAAACTTGGCAATTAAGTTTTCACCATGAATGGGACGGAAAAGAAGCGGGTATGTATCGGCCAGTTGAGTGGGTTATATTCAGCGGACTCTGGTTTACCGGGATACTTGGTGTCATGCTGTTGCACTTGACCGGACGGTATTTTCGCACCGAAGCCATCATTGAGGAACGCACCAAAATATTGATGCAGACAAAAACTGCCGCTGAATTAGCCAACCAAGCCAAGAACCAATTCTTGGCTAAAATTAGTCATGAACTGAGGACTCCACTTAATGGGATTTCCGGTTTCACGCAGCTATTGGAAAAAAAGCCCTCCCTTAATATTGAGGATAAAAAACAGATCGCTATTATTAAGCAGTGTAGTGACAATCTGCTTAGGCTTATTAACGATATTCTGGATATTTCGGCAATAGAGTCTCAGCAAATAAAAGTGGAAGCTAAGGATTTTAATTTTTCGTTGTTGTTAATCGAAAGCATCCATATTTGTAAATTCAAAGCAGATGAAAAAGGTCTTAATCTGACTACGAAAAATACCTGTATAACCCATAATTTTTTCGGTGATGATAAGCGTATCCAGCAAATACTGGTTAACCTGATTGATAATGCTATCAAATATACCGACAAAGGTGGTGTGACGGCCACCTCATCGTATCAAGAGGGCAATTTGAAAGTTTCTGTTGCAGACACTGGCTGCGGAATCGCCAAGAACGATTTAGAGCGTATTTTTTTACCCTTTGTACAGATAAACGCCAACAACTTTTCCCAAGAGGGGATTGGTCTTGGTTTGTCCATTACACAAGAACTGGTGAATTTGATGAATGGCACGCTGATGGTCGCCAGCCAGCTGGGCGTTGGCAGCATTTTTTCTGTTTCATTACCCATACCCGCCAGTGTAAAAAAGCAAACTAAAACCATGCCTTACCTGCAAAGTATTAATGCTAAATTTAGTGAGGTATATGTTTTGGTCGTTGATGATAACGAAATCAACCTATTATTCTTGATAAGTATGCTGGAACAAATAGGTTGTAGGGTAGATTCCGCGATGAACGGGCAAGAAGCTTTGGCGTTAATAGAGCAAAATAATTACAATCTCGCCTTGGTAGACATCAACATGCCAGTAATGAATGGTTTGGACTTGGTAAAAAAGCTACGTAGCCAGAAATTCAACCTTAAAGTTGCTGCTGTCAGCGCTTCTGCCGATAACGACAGAATAAACGAAGCACTTAATGTCGGATTTGATACCTATTTAACTAAACCTATTGAAGAAGATCAATTAATTGAATTGATCCAAACAAGCTTGCAGGGTCCATCCTTGTCTTCAGCGATGTCCGACAGATAGCAGCTTGGTTGCATTTCCACGAAGAGCCTTGGAATGCTAACTCACGAATACATCTAACCAAAAAAGCAATAACCAATGGGATCTTCACTATTCAGGTGAAGAACATAAATTTAACAAGCAAGGGTTTGAGCTTGCGCCCAGCCGAGTTGTCAGCTAACCAAATAGGTACAGTAGTTTTGAATTCTTGAATATTTATGCAGAGTTTTTGATTTGGATCAAATTGCCTTTGATCCAAATGGGTTACATTTGTAGGGCGGAGCGTTTAAATAAAGATGCTCTAAATACATGAACGTTTTGTTTTACCTTTTTTGGTAGATGGCGTTTTTTTAGGTAAGTAATAGATGGCGATGCGTTTTTTGAACCTAAAACTCGCAGCTCGTTTTTTGTACTTGCCGAATAGCAAATATAGTTGAGGAAACATATGAATTTTAAACATATTTTGGTGGTCTTGTTGTTGTCTTTGTGTTCGTCTGGTATGGTGTATGCGGCTGGTTCGCCAATTAATGAAGATTACACCGCCCTAATAGCACTTGGCGAAAAGATGTTAGAGGCTAGTAAAGCATCTGACTCAACTACTTTCACAACTATCGCTAGCGAAGCATCGGATGTTGCGAAAGATCAAGGTAACAAGGGGAATTCTCCCCGTTTGCAGCGGATTAGCACCAAAATAAAAATGGCCAAGAAAGCTGTAAAGTCTGGAGATTTTGGTCTAGCAACCTCGCTAACTGAAGAAGCGCTTGTGGAAATGAAAAAAACCAATGGTAAGCCCACTTGGGGCGGCACTACTTCTGGTGGTGAATAGGATAGTAGACCTGTTTGGTTGTGTCGAGTGGTTAAAAGCCACTTAACCAGCATATTGTTACGAAGTAAAAAACCCAGACCAAGTGCTGGGTTTTTGTTTTTATAAAGGCCGCTTGCTCCTTTTTTTGAATCCGCCATACATATTATTTGCCCTTTCTAGTAGTTAATTGCTTGCCATATAATCTTCCTTCAATCCCCCCCCGATTTTTTAGCTTCCATTGGTTCCATAGCCTTGGGAAATATTTTGCAAAAGAATTTAGCAATAAAAATAAGTTGCTGCTTCCATTTATTATTTTTCATTTATACAATAGGTTTTCGTTATTTATGTCGACCTATCACTTGTGCCTGCCCATTTTTATTGGAAATTTCTAATCATTTTGATCTAAATCAAATCGTTTTGTACTATTTTGTGCTACCGCTAAATTGTGGACTATTGGTTGAAAAAAGGTTATCCTTTGCTTACCTAAGTTTGTGGTTTGGTCTTAGGAACACAAAGCTTTTTTGTTTTAGAAACTATGGTGCAGGAATGTATTTTGGAATACTTGAAACATTCAAGTCGCATTTTTTTGTATTTGCCATACGGCAAATAGGTACATGAGGAAAATTAATGAATTTTAGACATATATTGGCGGCTTTGTTGCTGTCCTTGTTTTCACTGAGTGTGGCACAAGCAGCAGGCTCACCTCTCCATGAAGATTACACCGCTCTTTTGGCTATTTCCCAAAAGATGTTAGATGCCGCTAAAGCAAGCGACGTAACTGCTTTTACAACCGCTGCTTCCGAAGCATCTGATGTTGCAAAAGATCAAGGTAACAAAGGCAATTCTCCACGTCTACAGCGTATCAGCACCAAAATCAAACAAGCGAAAAAAGCTGCAAAAGCGGGTGATTTTAATTTAGCCACTTCCTTGACTGAAGAAGCTAAAGTGGAAATGGAAAAACCTGACGTAGCGCCTACATTTGGTGGCACTACCGAAGGTGGCGGACGTGAAGGTATGTTCGGAAAATACTAAGTAATAGCGTATAAACGGACACGGTTAAAGGTATCTTAACTGATACTCCTTGCTCCAGCTACGGTAGTAATTCGAAAACCCAGCTTTTAGCTGGGTTTTTTGTCTGTAACTTTATCGGTCACATTCGGTGTCTGTTCAGTGAAATAATGAATCCCACAGGCTATCAATCTTGTTGGTAATGTCTTTGGACATTGCGATGGGCACTCCCCATTCCCTATTGGTTTCCCCTGGCCATTTGTTGGTCGCATCAAAGCCTACTTTAGAACCTAACCCAGATACAGGTGAGGCAAAATCGAGATAATCAATCGGCGTGTTTTCCAAAATGGTTAAATCCCGTGCAGGATCCATTCGGGTTGTAATTGCCCAAATCACATCTTCCCAATTACGGACGTTAATATCTTCATCGACCACAATGACGAATTTTGTGTACATGAATTGCCTTAAGTAAGACCAAGTACCTAGCATGACCCGCTTGGCATGACCCGCATATTGCTTTTTCATGCTGATGACCGCCATACGGTAAGAGCAACCTTCCGGCGGAAGATAAAAATCGATAATTTCAGGGAATTGCTTTTGCAAAATAGGGACGAATACTTCGTTTAAGGCAACACCTAAAATGGCGGGTTCGTCTGGTGGACGTCCGGTATACGTGCTGTGATAAATGGGATTGTGCCGCTGGGTAATCCGTTCGATGGTAAATACTGGAAATTCATCAACTTCGTTGTAATAGCCGGTGTGATCGCCAAAAGGTCCTTCCTTCGCCATTTCGCCTGGATAAATAAAACCTTCCAGTACGATTTCTGAGTTGGCCGGAACTTTCAAATCGTTGGTCAGACATTGCGCCACTTCAGTTTTACTGCCGCGCAATAGACCAGCAAAACCATATTCTGATAAGGTGTCCGGCACGGGCGTTACTGCTGCGAGTATGGTGGCTGGATCAGCACCCAAAGCTACAGCTATAGGGAAAGGTTTATCAGGATGTGCTTGCTGCCATTCCCTAAAATCCAGTGCGCCACCACGGTGCGCCAACCAACGCATAATCACTTTGTTTTTTGCGATGACTTGCTGGCGGTAAATGCCTAGATTCTGTCTTGTTTTGTTCGGGCCCTGGGTGATCACTAACGGCCAGGTGATAAGCGGTGCAGCATCGTCAGGCCAACAGGTTTGTATTGGGTACTGACTTAAATCAATCTCATCGCCTTCTAAAATGATTTCCTGGCAGACCGGAGAGGACACCATTTTGGGTGCCATGTTAAGGACTTGTTTGAACACTGGGATTTTTTCAAAAGCATCTTTCATGCCTTTTGGAGGTTCAGGTTCTTTTAGATAAGCCAGAAGTTTGCCGATTTCCCGCAATTCACTGACTTCATTAGCACCCATACCCATAGCGACCCGTTTGGGTGTACCAAACAGGTTGCAAAGCACCGGTATTTTAAAGTTTTTTGGGTTTTCAAATAGCAACGCCGGGCCGCCTTGTTTAAGTACGCGGTCACATATTTCAGTCATTTCCAAGCACGGATCGACTTCAACGGTAATCCGCTTAAGTTCCCCTTGCTTTTCAAGTTGTGCGATAAAATCCCGCAAATCTTTGTATTTCACGCAGCAACACCTATGCCGTTATGCCTGAGCAGTGCGTCAATGGTTGGTTTGCGGCCGCGGAACTTGACGAATAGTTCCATCGCATCCTGGCTACCACCAAGCTCTAGGATGTTAGATAAAAAGGCATTTCCTGCTTCCTGGTTAAAAATACCCTTTTCTTCAAATAAGGAAAAAGCGTCGCTGGACAACACTTCCGCCCATTTGTAACTGTAGTAGCCCGCTGCATAACCACCGGCAAAAATATGGCCAAAACTGTGCGGAAAACGGTTGAATTTGGGTGGCAGCATTACTGCAACTTGTGACCGTACTTTTTCCAAAGTTTCATAGATTCTACCTCCCAGCGCAGGATCATAATCTTGATGAATCCTGAAATCGAACAGGCTGAATTCAAGCTGCCTTACCATTACCATCCCAGCCTGGAAGTTTTTTGCAGACAGCATTTTGTCGAATAAGTTGTCAGGCAATGTTTCCCCAGTTTGATAATGACCAGAAACCAGTTGCAGCGATTCCTTTTCCCAGCACCAGTTTTCCATGAATTGACTGGGCAATTCTACTGCATCCCATTCCACGCCATTGATGCCAGATACGCCCAAATAGTCGATTTTGGTGAGCATGTGCTGTAGGCCGTGACCGAACTCATGGAATAGGGTAGTCACTTCATCATGGGTTAGGAGTGCAGGATCGTCACCGGTAGGTGGCGTAAAGTTGCAGGTCAAATACGCAACAGGGATTTGAATTGCATTGTTAGTCTTCTTACGCCCCACACAATCATCCATCCACGCACCGCCGCGTTTTTTAGGTCGGGCGCAAAGGTCAAGATAAAGCTGACCGCGTAATTGATTTTCCTTGTCATGAATTTGGAAAAAGCGGACATCGGGATGCCAACTGTCGAATATGTCAATTTCCGTAATATTCAAGCCATACAGCTTTTCGACGACGGCAAACAAGCCCGGCAAAACTTGTGTAACAGGGAAATACGCTTTCACTTCTTCTTGCGATAATTGGTAAAAATGCTGGCGCATTTTCTCTGAATAATAGCCAGTATCCCAAGATTGCAAGTCCTTAATACCATGCTGTTCATCTGCAAAAGCACGTAATTCCGCCAAATCTTTTTTTGCTTGGGGCAGGGATTTTTCAGCCAAATCTTCCAGAAAATTAATTACATCCTCAGTTTTTTCCGCCATTTTTTTCGCTAAGGAGAGTTCAGCATAATTATTAAAGCCCAATATTCGGGCTTTTTCGTGCCGTAATGCCAGAATTTTCTCCATGATTTCGGTGTTGTCCCACTGTCCGGCTTGGGGGCCTTGGTCAGATGCCCGTGTGGAATAGGCTTCATAAAGTTCGCGCCTTAATTCCCTGTTGTCGGCGTAGGTTATTACGGCATGGTAGGAAGGGAATTGCAGGGTAATCATCCAACCTGTTTGTCCCGCATGCTCCGCAGTCTGCTTAGCCTGGGCTAGGGCTGATGGTGGTAGGCCTGCTAATTCCTCTTCATTAGTAACTAACTTGCTCCAGGCATTGGTTGCATCGAGGACATTTTCTTCGTAATTGCTGGCAAGTTTGGAGAGTTCTTGGCTGATTTCTTTGTAACGCTGTTTCTTTTCGTTATCTAGGTCAATACCGGACAGCTTAAAATCCCTCAATGCATTGTTGATGATTTTCTGCTGTGCAACCGTTAAGGTTGAAAATTCAGGGCTTTCTGCGATAAAGCGGTAAGCGTTAAATAATGCTTCATTCTGCCCCATTTCAGTCGAATAGGCACTTAGTTTGGGCAAGCAAGCATTGTAGGCATCCCGCAGTGCGTCGTTGTTTACTACCGAGTTTAAATGGCTAACGGGAGACCAGGCTTTCCCTAACTTATCATCCGCATTTTCCAGTGGCTCAATTAGATTCTCCCAAGTGTAGTTAAGGGTGGCTTGTAAGTGTTTTTTTACCGTCGTGCGGGCATCAGCCAAAAGTTGGTCGATGGCAGGTTCAACGTGTTCGGGCTTTATTTTGGAAAATAAGGGCAATACGGAATTAGCTAATAGCGGGTTAATCATAAATAAATGCCAAGTTTAAAAGAGGTTAGCAACTCAAAACCGATAAGTTACAGCAAGTACGGTATCAGTAATGTCTCATATAAGGATAACAGTAAGAAAATATCGAGCAAGTCGTTACCGATGAACCATTGGAAATGGAACGCCTACATAAGATAGAAAGGCTTAGATTTCGATGGCGACTATGCGTTTTTGTTGATGGTGTCGAGGAAAAGTCCCGTTTTGGAGGCCATATCGTGCCAGCTACGTTGCTTTTTATCGAAAAGTACCCATAAAAAACCTAAACCTAAGAATCCCCAAGATAATAGGGCAACGATAAAGCGAATGAAGGCTTGCCGCCAGCTAATCACACAATGCTCGTTATTCAAAACCTTTATTTTCCAAGCCCTTAAACCTAACGTTTGACCGCCGTGTGTCCAAAACCAGCCATAAAAGCAAAAACTGACGGCTAACAGGTAAAGGGAGTAAAAAATCTGGTGGTTGGTAAAAGCTTCGCCGCCATTAAAAGGCAGTAAGATCGCGGTTGCTAAAAATAATACCGCAATTAACAGCAAGAAATCGTAAATAATGACGGCTAAATGACGCAAAAGCCTCGGTTTAGTCATCAGATACAAAAGGGAAGGTTGCTATTTTCTAACTTTCTTAAGCTCGGCAAGCAGCCATTGATCGCTGTCTTGAACTGCAACACCAGGGCAATGAACGCGGTACTTGCTGCCCGTAACGGCACTTTTAGTCGCACCCAGCTCGATAAAGTCTTCGGCGCTAACAATCTTATCCTTGAAATAATCGTATTTCTTTTTGATATGTTCAGCCGCCTCCTTGCCGGTATGTTTATCGCTATTTCTTTCGTACTGACAGTCGGTGGTTGCGATAAATTTAAGCAGGTGATTGACTTCTAATGCGGTTGCTGGCGTTGGGGTTGCGGCACTGGTCAGCGAAAATAAAGCGATAATAATCAACGCGACGTACTTAAATAGTAATCTCATAATCAAGTGAAATTACAGTTTAAACAACGCCAATTTCTGACCAAAATACATGCACAGAGCCATCAGCCCACCCAGCATTATCAAGGAAAAAAAGAATGGTGGCCTATGTAGCAGAAGAATAGAAAAATCGGCCACAAACAGGCTGGCTAAGAAAGGTTGGTCAACCAAAGCGTTGAGAATTTTTTTGCAGATTACAATCCAGTTATTCATGTCGGCATTGAGTTCAGTGTGGATAAAAAGCTGTTCCATCTTTATGGTCATAAACAAACAGCCAAATGTTTGTTAGAATCAGCAATACGATTTTACTATATTCAAAAGATTTATGTAAAAGAAAACCATTAGTAGATTGGGTCTAACACTATCAAAATGATATGATTCTCCATAATAAAAACAATACCAGGGACAAAAGGTCATTTTAAATTTTTTCAAAAAAATAATTGGTTCTCCTAAACCCAAAAAAGAATCACCGCCAGCAAAAGTCAGATTGTACCAGCGCTCTGAGCATTGTATTTCGCGTAGCCAAATAAGCGACAATGCTTTGAAAGTATTGTATAAACTGAAAAAAGAAGGCTTTGATGCTTACTTGGTTGGTGGCTGTGTGCGTGACTTATTGTTAGGGCGTGAGCCAAAAGATTTTGATGTCGTAACTAATGCAGATCCTGAAGAAATAAGAAAAATCTTCCGAAATTGTCGTTTAATAGGCCGAAGATTTCGACTTGCCCATGTGCATTTCGGTAGGGAAGTGATAGAAGTTGCCACTTTTCGCGGTGAGGATGCCAAGCAAAACGACAAACAAATACTCAATAAGGAAGGTCGGTTGTTAAGGGATAACGTCTATGGCACGATTGAAGAAGACGTTTGGCGCAGGGATTTTACTGTCAACGCGCTGTATTACAATATTAAAGATTACTCCGTCGTTGATTATGTTGACGGTATGGACGACCACAAATCAGGCATACTGCGGCTAATCGGCGATCCTGAAACACGCTTCCGGGAAGATCCAGTACGAATGCTAAGGGCTGTGCGTTTCGCCGCTAAACTAGGCTTTAGTGTGCATCCCGATTGCCAAAAAGCGATTCACACTACGGCGGCGTTACTGGAAAGCATCCCTTCAGCACGGCTGTATGATGAAGTTTTAAAGTTATTTTTAGCAGGTAGTGCACTGCAAACCTTTGAATTACTTAGGCAGTATGGATTGTTTCAAGTGTTGTTTCCAGCCACTGATAACAGTTTGTCGTTTGAGGAAGAAGGATTTCCAAAGCTGTTTTTAATCAGGGCGCTGCAAAATTCTGACAATAGAATTGCCGAAGGCAAAACCGTAACGGCGTACTTTTTGTTGGCGGCTTTTATGTGGGAGCCGGTACAGATGCTTGCTAAGGAATTGCTAAAAAAAGGTGGTGACGAATATATGGCTTATCAAGATGCCGCCAATGAAGCGATTTCCAGGCAAATAAAAGTAACTGCAATGCCAAGGCATATTACGACGGCAATGCGCGAAGTGTGGAGTTTACAGCCTAAGTTTAATGCGCGTGTGGGCGCAAAGCCCAGTCGTCTGCTGACCCATCCACGCTTTAGGGCAGGATATGATTTCCTATTGTTACGCGCTGAAACGGGTGGTGCCGATCCCGAACTGGCGGAATGGTGGGCACGCTATCAAAGTGCCAACGAAAACGAACAGCGAAAAATGACTGCGCCAGCACGGAATAATCAGAATAAAAAAACAGGCATGAAGAGAAATTATCGCAGAACGGGCCAAAATAAGCCTAAGCCAACAGAGTGATAGTGTTCTTAGGTTATATCTATTGCTAATATGAACAGCTTGCCCCTTTCCACACTTACCGCTTACATCGGGCTGGGTAGTAACCTGGAATCGCCTGTAGCCCAAATAAAGTCTGCTCGTTTTGCGATTGATACGTTAGACAATGTCAGAGAGCTCGCATTCTCAAACCTGTATGCCAGTTCACCAATGGGGCCGCAAGATCAGCCTGATTATGTGAATGCCGTCATGGCCGTGGCAACCAGTTTATTCCCTCTGGATTTATTACATGCTTTACAAGCTATTGAGCTGGAACATGGACGAGTGCGCGGTGTCCAGCGCTGGGGTGCGAGGACATTGGATTTGGATTTGTTGCTGTACGGTGACCAGCAAATTGAGTCGCAGCAATTGATTGTGCCGCATAAAGGCATTGCCGAACGGGCTTTTGTCTTGTATCCCTTGAATGAATGTGCGCCAGATTTAATTATTCCAGGCAAAGGTAAGTTGTCCGATCTACTAACCCACTGTCCGCTTGCAGGTTTACGGCGATTAAATGAATATGAATCAAGTAGTTGACAAGCCTTTGTCGATCAACGACATCTCAGCGATGAAACGTAGGGGTGAGAAAATTACCTGCCTTACCGCTTACGATGCCAGTTTTGCCGCAATAATTGACAAGGCTGGCATAGACATCATGCTCGTTGGCGATTCCCTGGGCATGGTCATCCAGGGTCATAGCACTACCGTACCGGTTACAATCGAGCAGATGGTTTACCATGCCCAATGTGTAAGTCGGGCGCGGAGGCGGGCTTATCTTATCGCCGATATGCCGTTTATGACTTATGGCAACCCTGACCTTGCCGCTAAAAATGCCGCGCAATTACTCCAAGTAGGTGGCGCTCAAATGGTAAAACTGGAAGGAGCCAAGGTTGATTGTGTTCGTTTTCTGGTCGAGCAAGGCATTCCTGTCTGCGGGCATTTAGGTTTATTGCCGCAATCCATTCATCAGTTAGGAACTTACAGTGTTCAAGGTAAAGAACCCAAAGCGGCTCAAAAACTTCGAGATGATGCCCAAAAATTACAGGAAGCTGGGGCGAGTTTGTTGGTTCTGGAATGTGTTCCTGCCACACTTGCCAAAGCAATCAGCACTGAAATAACCATTCCCGTGATCGGTATTGGTGCGGGTGTTGATTGTGACGGGCAAGTGCTTGTCTTATATGACATGCTTAATATTGGAGTCAGCAAACGGCCACGGTTTTCCAAAAACTTCATGACCGGATGCGATGGTGTGGAAGAAGCGATCCAAGCGTATTTTCACGCCGTCAAAAATACCGAATTTCCTAGTTTGGAACACAGCTTTTAACAAGTCATGCAAGTAGTCAAGACGATTGTTGATTTGCGGAATATTGCCAAAAAATGGCGAAAGGCTGGTGAAAGTATCGCTTTCGTCCCCACGATGGGGAGTTTACATGCCGGACACCTGAAATTAGTTGAAGAAGCTAAAAAGTCGGCTGATCGGATGGTTGTTAGCATTTTCGTCAATCCCGCCCAATTTGGTGTTGGCGAAGATTTCGAGGTTTATCCACGTACCGAGGATGAAGATAAGCAAAAACTGCAAGCATCCGAGGTAGATTTGTTGTTCCTGCCCAATGTTTCTGAAATGTATGGCGATGGAGCCAAAACTCTTGTCAGCGTAAAAAATCTTTCGATGTTGCATTGTGGAGCATCAAGGCCAGGACATTTTGACGGTGTGGCAACGGTTGTTTGTAAATTATTCAATATGGTGCAACCTGACGTGGCTTTTTTTGGTCAAAAGGATTTTCAGCAGTTGGCAATTATCCGCACGATGGTTAGCGATTTGAACATTCCTGTTGAAATAATGTCTGTAGAAACGGTCAGGGAAAGCAGTGGTTTGGCCATGAGTTCGAGGAATGGCTATCTCTTCTCAGAAGAATTGCAAGTTGCGCCAAAACTTTATCAAGCCTTATGTGTCGCCCGTGATGAAATACTGTTGGGCGAAAAGAGATACTCGGCAATAGAAAATGAAGCCGTGACTTATTTGCAAAACGCAGGTTTTATGGTGGATTACTTCAGCGTGTGCAGGGTAGACGATTTATACAAGGCTGATAAGCGAGAAACTGACTTGGTTGTGTTGGCGGCGGCGAAGCTGGGACGGACGCGTTTGATTGATAATATTTGTTTTTCAGTTGTAAGATAGTCTTGTTTGTAATAATTGGAATGTATAATATTGATACAATCTTTAAATTAAGAGATAATTCGCGGTTCCCTTTAGAGGTATAGATCTTTTTATTATGCAGACAACCATGCTAAAAGCCAAGTTACACAGAGCCACGGTAACCCGTTCCGAACTGGGTTATGAAGGCTCGTGTGCGATTGACGGCAACTTCCTTGATTTAGCGGGCATCAAGGAATACGAGCAAATCCAAATCTATAACATCAACAATGGAGAACGTTTTACCACCTACGCTATCCGCGCTGAAAACGGTTCAGGCACAATTTCTGTCAACGGAGCGGCTGCACGTTTGGCTTGCCCAGGCGACTTGGTTATTATCTGCTCCTACTTCATCCTAGATCAAAAAGAGCTGGCAACGTATAAACCAGTTTTGATCTATTTCAATAACAAGAACGAGATTATTCGTTCAGCGTCTTCCATACCCGTGCAAGCGGCTTGAGATTATCGCCAAACTTAGAGTTAGTCGGCATTATCAATTTCAAAAAAAATCCATTTGACGCGGCTGTGGGTTTGTTTGATCTGTCTTTCCATGGCATTAATTTCATGGACGGCGTTTAATACCGTCATATCGGGTTTCAGCTCAGCTTTGATCGACATCATCACTGAATTGCCATGATTGATTGCCCAAATATTAAGTACGCGCAAAACGCAAGGCTGGGCTTCTAGATAAGGCTGCACAATAACCCGAATATCTTCGGCGGATTCACCAATCAACAATGAATGCACCTCTGCACCCACAACTGCTGCGACAATAATCAATAATACGCCAATTGACATCGATCCTAGGGCATCAAAAGTAGTATTACCGGTTAGCATGGTTAAACCTAAGCCAACCAATGCAATCACCAAGCCTAATAAAGCAGCAATATCCTCGCCAGTTATAACCATTAATTCGCTGGAGTGGGTGTTTTTAAACCATTGCCAGAGCGTTTGTGACCCTTTCTCTTCTGCCATTGCTGACAACGCGCCTTTCAACGACACGCCTTCCATAGCAACAGCGATCAATAAGACCAACAAAGCGATCTTTGCATTCTCTATTTCGTGGGGATTTGTGTATCGTTGCCAACCTTCATGAACGGCAAATACTCCACCCACTGAGAACAGGATGAATGCCACCATCATCGACCAGATGTAGGATTCGCGCTCGTACCCCATAGGATGTTTTTGTGTTGCCTCCTTTCCTGACCGCTTCATGCCAATCAGTAGTAATACCTGGTTTCCGCAATCGGCATAAGAATGAATGGCTTCCGCTAACATGGAACCCGAACCCGTCCAAAAGGCCGCGCCGCTTTTGGCTACGGCAATGCCCAAATTAGCTGAAAATGCATAAAGTACTGCTTTTGTTGAATTGCTATGTGCCATAATTAAAAAAGTTAAGAGATATTGTTAGAGTATTAGTTAAAAACATCAGCCTTATTTTACCGATATTATTCTATCTTTCCTTATTTTTAATAAAGATATAAGTATTTATACGTATTGTTGCCGCATCACAGAAGTGAAAGAATCACCCTAAGAGGTTGGAAGCAGCTTCAGTGACCACACGGATAGTGTTGAGTAGGCTTATACAATGCCTTAGTAATTCCACATTCGTGCTGTTAAGTAACCAACCTTGATTCGTTTTACAGTTTTATAATCATTACATTGTTGTGAGATCTTCCACGCAATATCACTGTACTATTTTTTAATTTTATTAAGGAGTAAGTTTTTTGAGATATTTATCTACAAAAAAATTATTGATCAGTCTTGCAATTGTTGCAACGCTTTCAGTGAGTAATTCCCAGGCTGCCCGTATCGTTCTTGACTTTGAGGGAGTAGATAATCAAGCATCAGTAGGCAACTTTTACAATGGTGGCTCAGATAGTAACGGCAACAAGGGCTCTCGCAATTATGGTGTTAATTTCTCGAATGCCTCTCTGGGAGTGGTTAGTAAAGCTAGTGGTAAAGGAACCGGTAACTTCGCTAACCAACCGTCAGGAGACACCGCACTCTTCTTCCCAGATGGAAGTTCTGCAACTATGAACTCAACATCTGGTTTCGGTGCTGGCTTCTCCTTTTTCTATAGCTCTGCTTTTGATGTCGGATTTGTCAATGTTTACGATGGCTTAAACGGAACTGGTAAGTTATTGGCATCGCTAAATCTTAAAGGTAATTATGTCCATAATTGCGCTGGAGATCCGAATGGCTTGTTTTGCCACTGGGATTCAGTTGGCGTGAGCTTCAAAGGCATTGCTAAGTCGGTCGATTTTGGGGGGGCATCAAATCAAGTGGTATTTGATAACGTTACTTTGGGTAGCGCTACCCCAGGTGCAGAAACTCCTATCCCAGGTGCATTTTGGTTGTTGGGTTCTGGCTTTTTAGGGCTGCTGAAGATGAAGCGTAGGGGCTAAATCAGTTGGCAGCAGATTAAAGAAGAAAAATACTTGGTGTTATAATCAAGTCTGAAGGTTTCATATGTTCGTTTTTTTGTACAAAACCTTGAAAAAACAAAGCCCCAGGCAAGCGCATTTTTAGTCCCAACGTTCATCCTTGACCTGTACTTGCCCATTTTTAATTCTGACTGGAAAGCAGGCAATGTTTTCGTATGCAGGGGGAGATTTAACCGCGCCGGTTTTTATGCAAAACCGTGCGCCATGACGGGGACAAATAATTTCGTCGCCATCTAATTCACCACTCGCAAGTTCGGTCCCATCATGCGTACAAATATCCTCAATCGCATAAAACTGGCCGTCAAGTTTGAACACGGCGACATTAGTCCCATCCGCATCGATGACGATATGTTCGCCATTTGCCAATGCAGTTTCATTTATAACATCAATCCACTCAGACATTTTTTAATTAAGCTCCAACTATTTTAAATAAACATCATAACGCAATAGTTTTCCTTGAAAACTCTCATTCGGCTTACCACCCAGAGGCTCGGCGTAATCAGGACTTTTTACCACGACACGTTTGCCTGTTGCCTTTAAGGCCGTAGAGAACAGCTCTGCTTTGTCCATATCATCCCCAACCAAATCGCGCAAAACCATAATTGATTTTTTAGCTAAAGCTGATTTTTTTCGTTTGGGCGGGAACATAGGGTCAAGGTAGATACAATCTGGCTTAAATTCCAACTTTTCTAAAATTTCTATGGCGTTGCCTACTTGTAACTGAGGCGGTGCTAGGTTTAATTGTTGAACCCAAGCCAATTGTTGTAAGCGCTTAAAACCATCCGCCAATAACTCCGCCATCACCGGCGAACGCTCTAGTGATAGCACGACATAACCCATACGGAACATGGCAAGACTATCCTGCCCCCAACCCGCCGTAGCATCAACCACTGTTTTGGTTTTACGCCCCAGTGCCTGGGCTAACGCACCAGTTTTGGCAATAGGCCAGGAAAGTTGTTCGCCAGGGCGGTGTTCAATCTCGACCGATAGGCTGCTTTTCAAGTTATTTCTGTCAATGAGGGACAAAGAGCCCTCGCGCCAGCTTAGGAAGAAATTTTCTAAAGTGTCATCATTAAACGATTGATAAAAAGGAAGCTGTAATTTTTCTGCAAGCTGTTGGTATGCTGAAATATCGCCTTGGCCTTCATAAAGCACGGCTAGCTTTCCTTGACAGTCGATCATGTAGGCTAGATTGAGTTAATGTAACCCATTATCTATGACTTAGATTGTTGGGTTACGTTAAAGCTTACCCAACCTTTATTTTTGGTTACAAACATTTACTCAGTAGAAATAGAATTTTGTTCGTTTTTCAGTGCCGCATCCAACGTGTGCCAAGCCAAAGTAGCGCATTTCACCCGTGCTGGATATTCGCGCACACCCGCAAGCACTGCTAATTTACCAACCGCTTCCAATTGAATGCCTTCATCCTTGCCGGTTGTCATTTCATGGAAGACTTTGAATAAGGCTTCCGCTTCCGCTTCGGTTTTCTCCTTAATGATCTCAGTCATCAAAGAAACCGATGCGGTTGAAATAGCACAGCCTGAACCTTGAAAGCTGGCATCAGCAATCTTGTCACCATCCATTTTCAAATATAAGGTTAACCTATCCCCGCATAAGGGGTTAAAGCCTTCCACTTTCCGGTCGGCATCTTCCATTACGCGAAAATTACGCGGGTTGCGGTTGTGGTCGAATATGACCTCTTGGTAGAGGTCGCGTAAATCTTCAAACATTAGCCAAAAACCTCAATCAGGGACGTAATCCCTTGCATTAACACATCAATTTCTTCCTTGGTATTATACATGGCAAAAGACGCCCGTGCCGTTGCAGGTACACCGTAAAACTCCATGACTGGCATGGCGCAATGATGCCCTGCCCTGATCGCTATGCCTAAGCTGTCCAGCATGGTACCTATGTCGTGGGGGTGGATTTTATCCAGTACAAAAGACAGGATGGCACCTTTGTCTTCAGCCTCACCAATAATCCTTAACCCTTTAATCTGTTTGGCTTGTTGTGTGGCATAAGCTAATAATCCGGCTTCATAGGCGGCAATGTTAGCCATGCCGATTTCGTTAAGATAATCAATTGCAGCCCCTAAGCCAACCACATCGGCAATACCTGGAGTACCGGCTTCAAACTTATGCGGCAATCCGGCGTAGGTGGACTTTTCAAAACTGACAGTTTTGATCATATCGCCACCACCTTGGTAAGCGGGCATAGCTTCAAGCAGGGCTTGCTTACCGTACATCACGCCAATTCCAGAAGGCCCGTACAACTTATGGCCAGAAAACACATAAAAATCGCAATCTAAATCCTGCACATCAACGGGCATGTGCGGTATAGCTTGTGCGCCGTCCAACATAACTGGGATGTTTTTTTCGTGCGCCGCAGCAATCATTTGTTTTACAGGGTTAACCGTTCCCAACGCATTGGACATGTGTACCACTGCAACCAATTTGGTTTTGGCGTTCAACAAGGCTTCAAATTCAGGATAAATTAATTCGCCTTGGACATTCATCGGCGCAACTTTCAATACTGCACCAGTCTCTTCGCACAACATTTGCCAAGGCACGATATTGGAGTGATGTTCCATAGCGGTGATCACAATCTCGTCACCGGCTTTTATATTGGATTTGCCGAAGGTTTGGGCAATCAGATTAACGGCTTCGGTTGCGCCGCGCACAAAGATGATTTCCTTGGTGCTGGCGGCATTAATAAATCCCCGCACTTTCTCGCGCGCCGATTCAAACTTATCGGTAGCGCGAACGCTTAAGGTATGCACGCCACGATGGATATTGGCGTAATCGTGACGGTAAAAATTACTGATGCTGTCGATAACAGCATTCGGCTTTTGGCAACTGGCGGCATTATCCAAGTAAACTAACGGCTTATTGCGAATTTTTTCTTGCAGTATGGGAAAGTCTGCCCGGATTTTTTCAATGGGTAAAGATGTTACAGCCACTCTTTTTGGACTCCTTCCTGTGGAAATCTCGCTAACACGTGTTCCAGCACTTGGTCATGTAAGCTTTTTATCTTAATCTTATCCACCATTTCGTTAGCAAACGCAAAGGTCAGCATATTGCGGGCAGTTTCTTCGTCAATGCAACGTGATTGCAGGTAAAAAATGGATTTTTCGTCCAATTGCCCAACGGTTACGCCATGCCCACACTTAACATCATCGGCATAAATTTCCAGTTGCGGCTTGGTATCCGCTTCGGCATCGTTGGATAACAGCAAATTGCGGTTATTCATTTGCGAATCGGTCTTTTGCGCATCTTCTGCGACAATCACCCGACCTTGAAACACACCTCGCGCACGATCATCCAACACGCCTTTATAGATTTCCCGGCTAATTCCATACGGTTTAAGATGATTGATGCGGGTATGGTTATCCAGATGCTGGCGTTTTACGCCCAAATATAAGCCATTGAGTTCGCACTCAGAAGCCTCACCCAAATCGGTGTGGATATCGCAACGCGCCAATAAGCCACCAAAGGCAAAATTGTGATGGGTAAAACGGGCATGTTGCGCCTGTTTCACATAGGTGCCACCGAAGTGATAAGCCTTGTCTGATTCTGCCTGTAATTTGTAATGCGTTAATGTCGCATTTTCTCCAACAAATACTTCCATGACTGCTGTTGATAAATAAGCATCATCCGTCGCCGCCACAAAGGTTTCAATCAACGTCGTTTTTGTAGAACAATCCACCACTACCACATTACGCGTCGTCGCCAAAACATCGGCTTGTGTCGTAATATTTAAAATCTGGACCGGTTTAGCCAGAACTTGATTGGTCGGCACATGAATAAACACGCCATCAGTAAACCATGCGCTGTTGAACGCCACAAAACCATGTTCACCCGGCTGCACAGCTTGACCTAAATAAGGCTGTAACCAATCAGGCAGCGCCATTAACGCCGCCGCCATACTCATGACCTTTACACCATCAGGCAAATCGCCCAACACAGACAGTTCTGCGGAAAAATGGCCATTGACCAAAACCACTGACCATGACTCTTCCAGTTGGTGCCCTTTCAGCCAAGACGGATCAATTAATTGTAGGTTGGGATGAGTACTTACGAAATCCAACACAGGTGCAAACAGCTTCTTTTCAATAGCGGACACATTTGTGTAACGCCATTCTTCTTCACGCGGTGAAGGAAAACCGGTTGCCGAGAATTTGCTCAAACCTGCCTTGCGTAATTGCTGCAACCACGGCAAGTTTTGCCCTGGCAATTCGGGTGCTAAAGTTGGGTATTCAGCCATATAGCGGCTGGTTGATTTGGTTGCCATTAAGCCGCCACCCCAGGCTGATCGGCTTCAACCCAACTGTAACCTTTTTCTTCCAGCTCCAAGGCTAATTCAGGCCCGCCGGATTTAACGATCTGCCCATGCGCCAACACATGCACGAAATCAGGCTTGATATAATCGAGTAAGCGTTGGTAATGGGTAATCATCACAAAAGCACGGTTCTCGGAACGCAGAGAATTAACCCCATCCGCCACGACTTTTAAGGCATCAATATCCAGACCGGAGTCCGTCTCATCAAGGATGCACAGTTTCGGTTCCAAGATCGCCATTTGCAGGATTTCGTTGCGTTTCTTTTCACCGCCGGAAAAACCTTCATTAACAGCGCGGTACAGAAACTTCTCATCCATTTCCAGCAACTTAACCTTATGTTTAACCAAAGTTAGAAAATCCATCGCATCGACTTCCGGCTGGCCGTGATGCTTACGCACCGCGTTCAACGCCGCTTTCAACAGATAAATGTTGCTGACACCAGGGATTTCCACCGGATATTGGAAAGCAAGGAAAACACCTTCCCTTGCCCGAATTTCAGGGGGCATTTCGGTTAAATCCACACCTTGATAAGTAACCTTTCCTTGGGTGACTTCATAGCCGCTTTTGCCGGACAAAATATGCGATAAGGTGCTTTTACCCGAACCGTTAGGCCCCATGATGGCATGGATTTCACCTGCTTTGACTTGCAGATTGATCCCTTTAAGGATAGGTTTGTCGCCAACGCTGACGTGGAGGTTTTCTATAAGGAGCATAATATTTACTTTAATAAAAAGGAATCTATAGCTTAAAAGACTCAAATAGGGCGATGTCTTTTTTAAGCAAATCATTGGCAACATCGGAAATTTGTACGCCCTTTTTAGCGGCAAGAGCCGCTAAAAACTGTTGCACTGTCTCGTCTAAGTAAATCGGCAAATTCAATTTGGCATTCGGACGGTAAAATTTGCCACGAACGCCTTTGCTAAAATCCACCTCATTGGGCATATCATCATCGTCTTCAAAAACTGTCGTTTTAGTCATTGGTGAACCTCATTTTTCATATTGGGCTTTCAGAATAAATCCGGCGCTCTTGTTTGGTCGCTAATCGGGCGGAAATAATCCTTACTAAAGAGCGGTTTGACTCAGCTTGCAAATAAGTATGGGCAACAACCAACAAATCGCCATTGGTATTTTGTCCTAATGTTAGCCAGCGTTCTTCTTTCATACTATGCGCTTCGTCAAAAACAGTAATTGATAGTGGATCTAAAAATACTTGTGCAGCCTGTTCAAAACTAACACCGTGTTTCTTCATATTGGAAAACGCCTTTCTTGCATCCCACTCGAAATCATAAATATGGGGCATCAATAATTTTCCAATTCAAATACAGGAGTGATAAAAACCCAATGCTACCTATTAACACGAACGATGCGCTTCACTTTGTTCAGCACATCCTATGTACTGAGAAATTGTTCTTGAAATTTACGTCGCCCAATGTCATAAGGTAACGGGTTTGTTGCATGTGGTTTTGGAGTGCTGCGATCACCAATTAGGTAATTGATACGATAAGTGCAGTTACCAGATGGGTGCAACATTCCACCTATAACTCTGTTAGATTCCAATATACGCTCTTGAATAAGGCGTTCTAGTATTTTTTGTACTTGTGGGCCTAACCCAACGAACACAGCATTTTTAAGCGCTTCAACTTCTATAACAAAATTCTCAAAAAGGTATTTACGTAGAAGCGGATTTTTAATCATGTCGGGAGTTCCTCGGTAGTCATTTTCTTTGATGAAAACCGGATAGCGAAGCAAAGAAGTTGTATGTAGCATATGCCTGAATGTTGAGAACAGTTCAGATGAATCTTTTATTCCAAGCCAGTCGTGGAAACCCCAATGATTGAGCTGATTGATAAGATTTCTCCGCAAAAGTTCGCCGCTAAATGCGCCTACATTCTTGGCAGCTCGAATAGCTTCCATGCCTGATTTTCCAGCTTGAAGGGTGCGCCTAGCTTCGTTGTTGGCATTAATCATTTGAGTGGGGCCGGGCGTAATTCCGACTAACACCACTCGTGCGTCAGGATTAATGCATTCAAATGGAGCATAATAGATATTAATATCTCCAATTTTTTCCATCAAAAGCCTCGGATCGCGAACCAGAGGAGGTGTTTTCTCACAGAGTGCCGATGAATATTTATCTATTAAGGAAGTTTTCATTTAGATTTCGAAAATTTTAATCATAAAAGTAGGTTACGATCTAATACGAAGCAAAGAAGTATCCAACATCAATGGTAGAGAATAATTTCTTAACCAGTAAGCTTGGTTCCTATGAAGTTTGTCTTTGCATTTAACTTCAACAAATTTTATTTGATTGTTTTTCCAAAGAGTAAGATCTGGCCAACCTGATAGAGCACTGCACCCTAAATTATTTGGAATGCATCTACTAACAATTTGTAATATTAATTTCTGAAAGAAATCTTTACCCAACCCATTCCATACAAAATTTATATTTCCTTTATCACAGGATTCGTTAGAATAAAGACGTTTAAAATATTCTATATTTGAATCTAGAGTATTTGTAAGCCAAGCTAAGGTTAGTTTAGTAATTAAAAACTCCGTAACAGATAGCAGATGATTGTTTTTGTCAACCCAAGCACGATGTCTTTTTAAATATCCAAAAATTGGCTCACCAGTTTCATTTTGCATTCCGTAATTTATAGCATGAATGATTAATTTAACTATATTGCCTTCATCACTAACACCGTTCCATCCGAGAAGCTGGTAATAATAAAGCCCCATCTCCTCGACAGATAGAAAATGATTTGAGTCAAAAATCCAATATTTTTTATTATTTTCTGTACAACTTTCTGCTTTAATTTCTTCAATATCTAAGTCAAAAATTT
>NZ_JBEBKJ010000045.1:0-29251 GCF_040079455.1 Methyloglobulus sp.
TTTGGGCTAGGTTCTTCCAGGACATAGGCTATTGCTCGAACTTGAATAAAGGCTTATTTTACCCATTTTGGGGCTTGAGGTCGTGCAAAGGTCTCAGGTAATAAAAAAGGGGCTTAACGCCCCTTTTTTACGACTAATTACACCGAAGTGATAAGGTCTACTCTTTATCGACTTCTTTCATGCTCAACCTAACTCGTCCTTGACGGTCGATTTCCAGGACTTTAACCCTGACAACATCGCCTTCGGTGAGTTTGTCGCTGACTTTGTCTACATGGTCATCGGAGATTTGCGAGATATGCACCAAACCGTCCTTGCCTGGCAGAATAGTGACAAACGCCCCAAAATCCATCAACCTGGCAACTTTACCTTCGTAAATTTTACCGACTTCAACATCGTCGGTGATCTCTTCAATTAAGCGACGGGCTTCTTCACCAGCGGCTTTATCGACAGAAGCGACTTTGACCACACCATCGTCGGTGAGATCAATGCTGGCTCCGGTTTGTTCGGTAATGCCACGGATCGTTGCACCACCTTTGCCGATGACTTCGCGGATTTTGCTCGGATCGATTTTAAAACTAATGATGCGCGGCGCGAAGTCTGACATTTCATCGCGGGTAGCCGCCAAGGCTTTATTCATTTCGCCCAGGATATGTAAACGGCCTGTTTTAGCTTGTGCCAAGGCAGTTTTCATGATTTCTGCGGTGATACCATCGATTTTGATGTCCATTTGCAGAGCAGTAATGCCGTCTACGGAACCAGCAACTTTAAAATCCATATCGCCCAGGTGATCTTCATCACCCATGATGTCGGATAATACGGCAAATTTGTCACCTTCTTTGATAAGTCCCATAGCAATACCAGCGACTGGCGTTTTGATAGGCACGCCTGCGTCCATTAAGGCGAGACTGGTGCCACATACCGATGCCATTGAGCTAGAACCGTTGGATTCTGTGACTTCTGATACTACACGTAGGACATAAGGGAATTCCTCCATATCCGGCAAAACTGCCAGCACGCCGCGTTTGGCTAAACGGCCATGCCCAATTTCGCGGCGTTTGGGTGAGCCGACCATGCCGGTTTCACCTACGCTGTACGGAGGGAAGTTGTAATGCAACATGAACGGGTCTTTAAATTCACCTGCCAGGGCATCAATGATTTGTGCATCACGTTGCGTTCCCAGAGTTGCCACGACTAAGGCTTGCGTTTCACCACGAGTGAACAGCGCGGAACCGTGGGTTCTAGGCAGGACACCAGTGCGAATGGAAATCGGCCTTACGGTATCCAATGCGCGACCATCAATCCGTTTGCTGTCATTAAGAATGGCATTACGGACGATTTTATATTCGAGATTTTCGAGGAGGGTACGAATATTCTTTTCGGTATGTTCACCTGTAGCAGTTAATTTTTCAACGACTGCAGTCCTGATTTCTTTTAGCTTATCTTGCCTGATCAGTTTTTCAGCGATTTGGTAGGCTGCTTTGATGTCGGATTCTGTGTTTTCTGCAACGAGCTTTTCAAGCTCGGCATTCGTATCCGCAGCAGACCATTCAACTTTACCCATGCCAGCGGCTTTAGCAAATTCGTTAATCGCGTTGATGGCGATCTGCATTTGCTCATGACCGAAGAGTACCGAACCTAACATGACTTCTTCAGACAGACCAGCGGCTTCGGATTCAACCATCAGCACGGCTTGAGCCGTACCTGCAACGACCAGATTTAATTGGGATTCCTTGAGTGCGGCAGGGGAGGGGTTAAGTAGGTATTCACCGTCTTTGTAGCCGACACAAGCTGCACCCACGGGGCCATTAAAAGGCAATCCTGAAACAGCCAAGGCAGCAGAAGCGCCCAATAAGGCCGCAACTTCGGTATTAACTTCAGGATTAAGGGACATTACCGTTGCGACGATTTGTATTTCGTTGGTATAGCCTTCAGGAAATAGCGGACGTATTGGCCTGTCGATCAAACGGGAAATAAGCGTTTCTTGTTCGCTGGGACGACCTTCGCGCTTAAAAAAGCCGCCGGGAATTTTACCCGCCGCATAGGCTTTTTCCATATAGTTAACGGTGAGCGGAAAAAAATCGCCACCGCTAGGTTCTTTTTTGCCAACGACTGTCACCAAAAGCGTTGTGCCTTCGATGTCAATCATGACTGCGCCATGGGCTTGACGAGCTATCTCACCCGTTTCTATGGTAACGGTGCGGTCGCCGTATTGGAATTGTTTCCTGACTGGATTCACTATAAGATTCCTTATGTGTTTAAAGAATTAATTAAGGGCATTCACTACAAGTGAGTGAATCGGAAGCGGCCTGATTGTTTTTAAAAAACCAGGCCGTTCCAGGCTTGGATTATTTACGTAAGCCGAGGCGTTCAATCAAGGAGCGGTAACGGGTAATATCTTTATTTTTAAGGTAATCCAACAGTTTGCGGCGTTGATTAACCATACGCAACAATCCCCGACGGGAATGGTTGTCTTTTTTATGAGCAGCAAAGTGTGGTGTTAACTGTACGATGTGTGCGGTCAATAACGCGACTTGTACTTCCGGTGAGCCTGTGTCTGTTTCTGATAAACGGTAGGCTTCGACAACGGCTTTCTTTTCTTCTGTGGAGAATGACATTAAGTAATCCCTATTAAGATTAATAAAAAATAAAGCACTTGCTTGAATTTAAAAAACAGCAAGAGCCAGTAACAAACAGTTCCACGATAGGGTGTAGAAATGTTTAATAAGATTCAATGTTGTATTGAACCTAATCGTTCATATTGAACAATTTTTTCGGTGCTAGTTTACCATCCAAACGCATTTCTCCCAACCCTAAAAACTCAGTTGCATGGTACATTCGTACTGGGCCTAGAAAGTTTTGGGTAAGGGTTGAGGATTGCCCTTGTTTGGTGTTAGCAGCCTGCTGGTCATTAAGATGTACAGCAGGTAAATTTTGTAAAGGTGTGTCAACAGCAATAAGTGCTGCCAGCAATTGTTGTTCGTCTAATTCTTGTAAGTTCTCTAGCGATATGGCTTGCTCAATGTGGAACTGTCCTGCTTGTAACCGGCGTAATTCCTTAACGGTTGCGCCACAACCCAAGTCCTCACCAATGTCTTCGGCGAGAGAGCGGATATAAGTGCCTTTTGAGCAGTAAACTTCAAACTCCAAGGTATCCTTTTGGACAGCCAACAACTTCAATTCAAAGATCGTAATATGCCGAGCTAAGCGTTCTACAGTTTTACCTTCCCTCGCCAATTCATACAGCTTTTTGCCATTTTGTTTTAATGCTGAATACATGGGTGGAATCTGGTCGATTTCACCGGTAAATTTTTCCAAGATGGCTTCGATGTCCTCAATGGTATATTCGAGGACAGGCCGTGTTGCAATAATACTGCCTTCCAAATCGCCTGTATCAGTCTTAATGCCAAGCTGGATAGTAACCTGATAACGTTTGTTGTCATCCAGCATCATCCCGGATACTTTTGTGGCTTCACCAAAACAGAGTGGCAATAAGCCCGTGGCTAAAGGATCTAAGCTGCCTGTATGACCTGCTTTATTGGCATTGAATAAGCGTTTTACTTCCTGTAACGCCCTGTTTGACGAGACTCCTAAGCGTTTATCCAGTAGCAATATTCCGTGAATATTGCGCTTGGAACGGCTTTGATTCATGGGTTTTCGCTCTCATCTCTTTTTATAGGAACGGTTTTGTTCACTTCGCTTAGTAGCTCTGCAACCCGCATACCGGTATCAAAAGAATCATCATATAGGAACTTTAACTCGGAGATGTGCCGTAGCTGCATTTTCTTAGCCAGCAGATGCCGAATCATAGGTGCTAGCTCATTTAGCCATTTAATATGATTTTTCTTGTTTAGATCATCAGAGTTAAGCACGGTAAAATAGATTTTGGCAGATGCTAAATCTTTACTCAGCACAACTTCGTTGATGGTGATAAAACCCAACCTCGAATCATCAATGTCGCGTTGCAGAATTAATGCCAGTTCCTTCTGCATTTGCGATGACACACGGGCGCTACGGCCAAATTCTTTAGGCATCAGCTTTATAAAACGCGTTTGATTTCAGTGCGTTCAAACACTTCGATTTGATCGCCCGGTTGTACATCGTTGTAATTTTTTACACCGATACCGCATTCCATACCCATTTTGACTTCGGCGGCATCGTCTTTAAAGCGACGTAAAGACTCTAGTTGCCCTTCGTAGATCACGACATTGTTACGTAATACGCGAATCGGCAAGTTTCGTTTAACAAAACCGTCAACGACCATACAACCTGCAATCGCACCAAATTTTGGTGATTTGAAGACATCACGCACTTCTGCAAGGCCAACAATGGTTTCCTTAATTTCCGGTGCTAACATGCCGCTGATGGATTTTTTCACTTCATCAATGGCATCGTAAATGACACTGTAGTAATGTAGGTCTACACCTTTTTCTTCGATTATTCGTCTTGATGTCGCATCCGCTCTCACATTGAAGCCCATCAAGATTGCACCAGAAGCCAGTGCTAGATTAACGTCACCTTCATTGATGCCGCCAACGCCGCCATAGATGACTTTGACTTCCACTTCCTCGTTCGACAAATCAACCAGGGATCCACGTAAGGCCTCCAAGCTGCCTTGGACATCGGTTTTCAGAACCAGATTGACACTGGCAATTTCACCAGTAGCCATTCTAGAAAAGACTTCATCCAGTTTTGATGCACTTTGGGCGGCATGTTTAGTCGAACGTTTGCGGTCTTCACGGTGTTTTGCCAAGTCTTTGGCAACTCGTTCGTTTTGTACCACCAGGAACTCATCACCCGCAAAAGGTGTTCCAGACAAACCTAGGATTTCAACCGGAACGCAAGGCCCGGCTTCTTTAATGGACTTACCGTTTTCATTGAACATGGCGCGAACCCGCCCGAATTCATGACCACATAAGACCATTTGGCCACTTTCCAACGTGCCTTTTTGAATCAGTACGGTTGCCACCGCACCACGGCCTTTGTCCAGCCTTGATTCGATGACAATGCCGGATGCCGCGCCTTCGGCTGGCGCTTTCAGTTCCAGGATTTCGGTTTGGACAATCAACGCTTCGATAAGCTCGTCAATGCCTTCACCGGTTTTGGCGGAGATTTTAAGGAATTGGACATCGCCGCCCCATTCTTCGGGAACGACGTTAATATTGGACAATTCTTGCATGACTTTATCAGGATTGGCATCAGGCTTGTCGATCTTGTTCATGGCGACAATTATCGGTACATTTGCTGCCCTGGCGTGTTCCACCGCTTCTTTTGTTTGCGGCATAACACCATCATCTGCTGCCACCACGACGATAACTACGTCAGTGACATCAGCGCCACGGGCACGCATTGCCGTAAACGCGGCATGGCCTGGAGTATCCAAAAATGTGACTGCACCATGGTCAGTTTTTACCTGATAAGCACCGATATGCTGGGTAATGCCCCCAGCTTCGCCTGCGGCAACACGGGTTTTACGGATATAATCCAGCAACGAGGTTTTACCGTGATCGACATGCCCCATAATGGTTACAATCGGCGCTCTCGGTACAGGAATACGGTTGTCTTCTTGCTGTGCTTCGGTAAGCATATCCTGCTCAAAATCATCATCATTCTGCATGATGGCTTTATGACCCAATTCTTCCACCAGAATAGCGGCGGTGTCTTGGTCGATGCTTTGATTGATGGTTGCCATGATGCCTAGCTTCATCAAATGCTTGATGACCAATGCTGCTTTTAAGCTCATTTTTTGGGCAAGATCAGAGACGATAATCGTTTCCGGTATTGTGACTTCCTTTATCATTGGGGCGACTGGCATTTCGAATTGATGTTTGCCGTCGGATTGGTTAGAGCCGCGTGCCGGTGACTTGGGTTTCTTTTTGCCCTTTCTGGCGTAATTGACTGAGCGACCATCGTCATCAGTCTTTTTTCTATGCAGCGTTTCTTTTTTGCCTTCTGCTTGTTGCTTGACTCGTTCGGAATTTCTTTTAATGGATTCTTCCAAGCGCCGTTCTTTTTCGTCTAGCTTCTTTTTGGGAGCTTCTGCTTCCTTGGGTTTTAGCGGCTTTTCTTGTTTGTCCGATGTTGCTTTTGTGGCATCTGGCGTGGCGGCTAAGATCGGTTCAATCACTGTGTTTGTAGTGACATTTTCTAGCGCTTGCAATTGTGGCTCGGTAACCGTTAACTCTGGGGCTGGAGAAACAGCTTCCTTCGGTTCGTGTTCTGCTGTTTTCGTAGCATCCTTGGCAACTGTTTGTGGTTCGGTTTGAGCGATTATTTCAGGGGTAGGAGTTTGCTCAATCAGTTCAAGTTCAGCCGTTTCTTGCTCTTCCTTTTGCTTAACATTAATGTAATTTTTCGTTTTGCGGAATTCGACATTGATGGTCTTGGTCGAGCTTCCTGGCGCAGTAGCCTGTTTGATTTCAATATGCTTTGTCCGCACTAGCGTGACTCGTTGTTTTTCGGGTTCTCCCGCGGGCTTTCCATGCCGACTACGCAAATGTGTCAGTAATTTGGTTTGGTCGTCATCGCTAATCACCTCATCAGCCGTACTGACGGATAGCCCCGCTTCCTTAAGCTGCTCCAATAACCGTTCCAGAGGGATTTTTACTACCTCAGCTAATTCACGTACTGTTTTATCACTCATATCCTACTCCTTCCTATTCACCTGACGCTTCAGCAAACCATGGCTCGCGGGCTTTCATAATTAATTTTGCAGCCCGATCTTCAGTTATGCTATTGATGCCCAGCAAATCGTCAACCGACTGTTCCGCTAAATCTTCCATGGTAATAATGCCTAGGCTTGCCATTTCATAAGCTAGTTCTTTATCCATGCCTTCCATACTTAGCAAGTCTTCTGCGGGTTCTGCGGATTCAATTTTTTCTTCCGCCGCAAGAGCTCTGATGAGCAGGGCATCTTTAGCTCGGCTACGCAGTTCATTGACTAAGGCTTCGTCAAAGCCTTCGATTTCAAGCATTTCACTGGCGGGAACATAAGCAATTTCTTCGACGGTATTAAAGCCTTCTTCTACTAAAATCAGGGCAATATCTTCATCGACATCCAGTTGGTCAACAAATAGCTGCTTGATTTTCGCCCCCTCGGCTTCGCTTTTTTCTTCTGCTTTGGTGGCATCAAGTACATTTAATTCCCAGCCCGTCAGCTGGGTTGCCAAACGTACGTTCTGACCGCCCCGGCCTATGGCTTGGGACAGATTTTCAGAACTTACTGCCAAATCCATACTGTGTTTGTCCTCGTCCACCACGATGGATTGGATTTCCGCAGGTGCCATAGCGTTGATAACAAACTGCGCCTCACTGGGATTCCACAGGATAATATCGACACGTTCACCCGCCAGTTCATTGGTGACCGATTGCACTCTTGAGCCGCGCATACCTACGCAAGCACCAACAGGATCAAGCCTGGGGTCGTTGCCTTTAACAGCAATTTTGGCCCGTGAGCCAGGATCGCGAGCTGCGCCCATAATCGAGATCATGCCTTCATTGACTTCAGGCACTTCCAAACGGAATAAGGCGATCAACAGCTCCGGTGCGGTGCGGCTTATAAATAGCTGGGGGCCACGCGCTTCTGAACGGACATCTTTCAAGTAGCCTCGAATCCGATCGCCGATGCGGACAGCTTCCCTGGGAATCATGTCTTCTTTGGCGATGTAAGCTTCGACATGACCACCTAAGTCTAAATAAATGTTACCTTTTTCAATGCGTTTTACGATGCCCGTGATGAGTTCACCGACTCGGCTTTGATACGCCTCAACTATTTTTTGGCGTTCGGCTTCTCGTACTTTGTGGATAATGACTTGTTTGGCGGTTTGTGCAGCAATCCGTCCAAAATCCACGGAGTCGATTTCTTCCTGGATTATATCGCCGACCTGAGCGTCTTTGTCGTCTAAACGGGCGACTTCCAATAATATTTGCGAGACGGGAAATTCCACATCACCATCAATATCTGGGTTGGCATCAACCACATCCCACTGCCGATAAGTGACGTAATCCCCAGTTTTTCTGTCGATGACGACGCGAACCTTAATTTGATTGGTATGGCGCTTGATCGTAGCCGCTTCTAAGGCGGACTCAATAGCTTCAAAGACAATTTCCTTATCAATCTCTTTTTCATTAGAAAATACCTCGGCTACTAATAAGATCTCTTTATTTGCCATGTCGTCCTCCTTTTTCAATTAAATAGTCAGGCACCAAACGCGCTTTGCTCATCGCGTCGAAAGGCACCTCAAAAATCTGCCCTGCTTCACGCAGTGTGATAATGTCGTCTACAACTTTTTCGATTACGCCGGTAATTTTTTTCCGGCCAGCGATGGCATGGTAAACATTCACCAAGACCGTGCTGCCAATGAATTGTTCAAACTGGTGTACATGGAAGAAGGGTCTTTCTGTGCCTGGTGAAGAAACTTCCAATTGGTAGTTGTCTGGAATAGGGTCTTCAACATCGAGCACACCGCTGATTTGGTGGCTAACCTTAGAGCAATCATCCACTAAAATACCATCGGGGCTGTCGATGTAAATCCTGAGCAAGCCATGTTTGGGGTGCGGATGATAGTCGATGCCGACACATTCATATCCTAAACCTTCAACAATTGGCTCGATTAAATTCACCAAATGTACAGGAGCTTGCTTCATTGTTTCCTCATCAAATCTTCGCACATAAAAAAAGAGCCAGCGGCTCTTCCATTAACAACCTATCAGTAAGCTTCTAAGTCCAAAGCCCCCAAAATAAAAAACCCCAAACTGGGGCTTCCTTGTAACTGGTAGCGGGGGCAGGATTTGAACCTACGACCTTCGGGTTATGAGCCCGACGAGCTACCAAGCTGCTCCACCCCGCGTTAAGACCGCCAATTATAATGGTTCTGGCTAAATTAGCAATGTATTTGTTAATAAAAATCTAGAGAAAGATGGTTGCTGGGCGTGGGGCGTAATATCGGGTTGTATATTCTGTAGTATTTGCCAACACAGGAGATGTAATGTTCGCATGGTATAACAAATATCTTGATAGCAAGAACGCCCCTATTACAACTACATAATTAAGAGCAGCAATATTTGATTTTAATGCTGGTCACTGTATCTTGTGTACAGCGTTTTGCAAAAAAACATACCGCAAAGCCGACAGCATAAATAATTCTATAAAACGTAAGCGTAAAACAAATCGAAATGGGCATTATATTCAGGGAATACGGACGGGTAGTCTGGCAGAAGAAGTGGTATTTTTTATTGGCTTTATTGGCGCTTGCTAGTGCAACTGGGTTGGATTTGTTGGCACCGACGTATTACAAAAACATTGCTAATGCTCTTGCCGCACCTTATTCAGATGCCACATTAGCAGATTTGCTGGATAATTTAAAACAGCTGGCTTTCGTCTTTGCTGGTATTTGGGTTTCGTGGCGCTTTCTTGAATTAGCTATTGTGCCGTTGGATGGCGGTGGCGTTAACCTGTTAGAAAAACGCTGCTTTGATGTCCTGAAAAAACAGAAAACCACCTTTTTTGAGAATAACTTTTCCGGCAGCCTTATCAAGCAAGCCAACCGTTTCTCACGGTCTTTTGAAATCATCATGGACTGGTTTTTGTTCCAGTTTTATATGAACCTGCTGGCGATCTCCATTGCATTCAGCATTTTTTATCAACATCAACGCCAGTTTGCGTTGTATTTTCTCGTCTGGGTTGCCTTGCTCATCACTTGGAATATTGGTTTTTCAATGTGGAAAATGCGCTTTGATAAAGCCGTCGCAGAAGGTGACAGCAAAGTCGGCGGCGTTGTTTCGGATGCCATCAGTAATATTTTCATTGTGAAAACTTTCGCGTTGGAAGATAACGAACAAAACCGGGTCAATAGCGCCTCTAACGAGGTTTATCGTAGGAAAAAAATCGCCTGGCTGATGACCTTCATTTCCTTTGCCGTACAAGGGGTGATGACCTTCGGGATGGAGCTGTTGTTGATCTATTTAATGATCGATAAATGGAAAGCGGGTTACTTTCAAGTGGGCGAGTTTGTCTTGTTCCAATCCATTATGATTATGCTGATCCAGCGTTTATGGGAATTTGGCCGTAACTTCAGGAATTTTTTTACCGCACTTGCGGATGCCTCTGAAATGGCGGAAATATTTCGCCGGAACGACACAGAACAAGATGCTTCCAACGCCAAGCCAATTAAAATACGCCAGGGCGCGATCCATATTAACAATCTCGGTTTTACTTACAATGCAGTCAATCCACAGCAAACTCGGCTGTTTGAGAATTTTAACCTGGACATTAAGGCTGGCGAGAAAATAGCGCTGGTCGGGCAGTCGGGTTCAGGTAAGTCATCCTTAACCAAGCTGTTGTTTCGGTTTCTCGAGCCTCAACAAGGTTGTATTACTTACGATGGTATGGATGCAAAGGCCTTTACGATGGATTCATTAAGGAAGCAAATCTCAATGGTTCCACAACAACCGGATTTATTTCACCGCTCCGTCCGTGACAATATTACACTCGGTGCGGATATTAGTGATGCTGAATTGATTGAAGTGGCAAAAAAATCATGCAGTTTTGATTTTATTGATGATCTTCCCGATAAGTTCGATACGATGGTCGGTGAGCGTGGAGTCAAATTATCGGGCGGTGAAAAACAGCGTATTGCCATTGCCAGGGCATTCCTAGAAGATGCGCCTATCGTGGTGTTGGATGAAGCCACCAGCGCGTTGGATTCGCTCACCGAACAACAAATCCAAGTTGCCATTTTTAATCTTATTAAAGATAAGACGGCAATAGTCATAGCCCATCGCCTTTCCACCATCCTGAAAATGGATCGCATAGTGGTACTGGAATACGGCAAAATCATAGAGGAAGGCACACATCAACAATTGTTGGATAAGCAAGGGAAATACTATGCCATGTGGCAGCATCAGAGTGGGGGTTTTTTGGTTGATTGATTTTTATTCGGGTGTTCACTCTATAAATTTATGCATTTTAGGAAAATGAAAAGCCGTTCCATTCCCCCTTGCCGTTCTTTATGAGCTTGAACAAGCGAGGTGGGGTAACCCAGCCTCGCTTGAGAAATGCAATGGATTTCTTGATTACTTGGCTTGTTTGCAAATTAGTGAGTAATTTATTGCATGTCCTCGCTGAGGAATATTCCCTGCAGTTGTGGTAAATGTATAGCTGCCGGAAGTCGATTCTAAGGTGCCCTTATCATGGAGAACCAATTTCGTATTGAAATCAATGGCATCTTGAGTGCCAACATCATTAAAATAACTAATTCCCACAACTGTTTTACCCGCATCCAGTACTGTTGAGGCAGTAAATGTTTTCTGGCGTGTAATCGTCGAAAAATCATCATCAAAACTCACGCCAGGGTTGACCACGAAAGCTTTTTGGTAGGACTCTACGGCAGCGCCGTTTAACAAATAATCCACCACCACTGAACATGACACATTGCCCTGTCTAGCAGCATTTGCAGTCAGCGGAGCGGCAAAAATCGCCGCAATCATGAATACAGCGAACAACTTTATTTTTTTTGACATTGAGTGACTCCTCATTAATAAGATTTTATATTTAAGGTTAACAACGTGGACACAAAAAGTTACCAATTTTTGTCTCACGGTTGGTTAATGCCAAAAAACAGGCAAAAGGTTCAAAGAAGACCCAGATTTAGTAACTAACTGAACAAAAACTATATTTTTAGGGTCGAGAAAGAAATTTCAGTAAATAACAAAAATATTCTCGCAAACACAATATATTGTGCTAATATTTAAGCAAGCCACAACATATCGTAACAAACTAATTTAAGCCTGTTACGTTATTGTTTGTTTTGTTAGGGATTTTCGCTAGCGACTCTGATAAGGGGATACAGAATGCAATCGCCCAATTCAGCATTTTTAGCGCCAAATGTGTTGGAATGAAACTGACGTTTCTCATCGCTTAGTTCAAATTAAAGCTTGTTCGTCCCAGCGGTGGCACACAAATACAACAATTATCCAGACCCCAAACCTTTGATATAACGAAATACCAGAGAGACCATCCATGCCAGCACAACTCCATGTCATCGCCAACAATGTTACCGAAATCCCGTTCCAGGATGCCTCAATGGATATCTGGGATACCAAATACCGCTTAAAATCCAAAGACGGGACAGCCCTGGATGCCACGATTGACGAGACTTACCAGCGGGTTGCCAAGGCTTTATCTAGTGTGGAAAAAGGTAAGGCGCAGCAGGAGCAGTGTTATAAGGATTTTTTGTGGGCGCTAAGGCAAGGCGTTATTCCTGCTGGCCGCATTATCTCGAATGCAGGGGCGTTGGAACACAAACCCGCCACTTCAACGATCAACTGCACCGTATCCGGCACGATAGTCGATTCAATGGATGATATTCTCGGTAAGGTTCATGAGGCCGGGTTGACCTTAAAGGCTGGTTGCGGAATCGGCTACGAATTTTCCACCTTACGCCCCAAAGACGCTTATGTATCGGGGGCAGGGGCTTACACCTCAGGGCCTCTGTCGTTCATGGATATCTATGACAAGATGTGTTTTACCGTGTCCTCTGCTGGCGGCAGGCGCGGTGCGCAAATGGCGACCTTTGATATAGCCCATCCCGATGTGGTCGAATTCATCCGCGCCAAACGCGAAAACGGACGTTTGCGCCAATTCAACTTGTCTTTGTTGATCACCACAGAATTTATGGATGCAGTCAAGAACAACCAACCTTGGTCGTTTTCGTTTCCAGTCACCGAAAAAGAGGCCAAGCTCGATCAACTCGATGTTTTCAATAACGAGCAAATTGTCTGGCGCGAATTTCCTGTTAAGGATGGCTATGTCGTTAATGATGCTGGCTTGGTAGCCTGTAAAATCTCCAAAACCATGCCCGCCAGACGCTTGTGGGACATCATCATGAGTTCAACTTATGATTACGCCGAGCCAGGATTCATCCTGATCGACAAGGTCAACGAAATGAACAACAACTGGTTTTGCGAAAACATTCGCGCCACCAACCCGTGCGGCGAACAACCTCTGCCACCTTATGGCAGTTGCTTGCTGGGTTCAGTTAACCTTACCCGCTTCATCAAAAAACCGTTCACGGCAGATGCCCAGTTTGATTGGGAAACCTACCGCAAAACCATCCGCATCTTTACCCGCATGTTGGATAACGTTGTCGAAATCAATGGGTTACCGCTGCAAAAACAGCGTGATGAAATTGTCAGCAAACGCCGCCATGGCATGGGTTATCTGGGCTTAGGCTCAACCGTGACTATGCTAGGCATGAAATACGGCGATGAGGCTTCCGTAAAATTCACCGAAGAAGTCACCAAAGTGATGGCAATTGAAGGCTGGAAAGCCGCCTTAACGCTTGCCAAAGAAAAAGGTGCTGCGCCGATTATGGAGCAACAGTTCACGGTGACGGGCGAAATATTGCGTAAACGCCCAGAGATGGCGACGGACGGTTATAGGGTCGGCGACCAGGTCGCAGGAAAAATCCTCCATGCCAAATACAGCCGCTACATGCAGCAAGTGGCAGCAATCGAGCCAGAACTCGTAGCCGAATTGATGGAAACCGGAGCGCGCTTCACCCACCACAGTTCCATTGCGCCCACGGGTACGATTTCCCTGTCGCTCGCCAATAATGCCAGCAACGGTATTGAGCCCAGCTTTGCCCACCATTACTCGCGCAACGTCATCCGTGCCGGCAAAAAATCAAAGGAAAAAATCGATGTCTTCTCATTTGAGTTACTGGCCTACCGCGAACTGGTCAACTCCAAAGCCATGCCTTACAGCGACAAGCCCGAACAGCAACTGCCGGACTGCTTTATTTCCGCCGAAGATGTCACGCCCAAACAGCACGTGGACATCCAGGCCGCGGCGCAGATTTGGATTGATTCGTCCATCTCCAAAACCGCCAACGTGCCGACCGATTACCCTTACGAAGACTTCAAGTCCATCTACGAGTACGCCTACGACAAAGGACTAAAAGGCTGCACCACCTTCCGCTTTAATCCCGAAGTGTTCCAAGGCGTATTGGTTAAGGATAAGGATTTAGAAAACACCACCTACCAGTTCACCCTGGAAGATGGCAGCGTGGTGGAATTTAAGGGCAATGAAGAGATTGAATACGATGGCGAAATCCATAGTGCGGCGAATTTGTTTGATGCACTTAAAGAGGGTTATTACGGGAAGTTCTAAGATTGGATTACCACCTCTAACCATATATTTAACTTTGTTTACCAAACACTAATGTATAAAAACTTTTCCGACTTTATCGTTTATGTTGATGAAAGTGGAGATCATGGATTAATTACTATTGATTCTTACTATCCGGTGTTTGTGCTGGTTTTTTGTATCTTCAAAAAAGACGACTACATCAATACAGCAGTACCTTTATTGCAAAGGTTCAAATTTGCCCATTTTGGGCATGACCAAACCATTTTGCATGAAACCGATATACGTAAAGATCGAGGTGGTTTTACGTTTTTGAAAAGCCAAGCAGTAAAAATTGCTTTTCTGGATGAATTAACAAGCATTATCCAAAAAACGCCGTTTGTTTTAATAAGCACCGTTATTAAAAAAGAACCCTATCGCCAACGATATAACGTACCGGAAAATCCATATCATGTCGCCTTACGTTATGGTTTGGAACGGATTTTTTATTTTATGACTGAGCAACAAGCAAACGTAGGAGCTACACATGTCGTGGTTGAAAAACGCGGTAAGTCAGAAGATGACGAACTGGAACTTGAGTTCCGCCGCGTCTGTGATGGTTTTAATTACCTGCAAAAACCATTGCCTTTTGAGTTGGTGTTTGCGGATAAGAAAAGCAATTCAACAGGATTGCAATTGGCGGATTTGATTGCTAGACCAATTGGTTTGCACGTACTCAAACCGGAACAAGAAAACAGGGCTTTTGCAATTATTGACGGTAAGTTTTACCGAAATGGCAAAGGCAGTAAAGAAGGCTACGGATTAAAGTGTTTCCCATAAAAACAAAAAGCCCCGATGATTCCACCGAGGCTTAATGTCGACCGAGAATCCCCAGTCCTTGCAACCATTATGTTTATTCGAGCATTGAAAGTCAATGAATAAATTATTCGTGTCGCTAACGCGACGGGTATTTGAATGTGGGTTCTCGTACCCACAGACGAGATACTTTTCTTTGTGCGGACAAAGAAAAGTATCCAAAAGAAATCCGCCCGATGCCGCTTGCTTCCTGCGCTCCGTCGGTTTTATCGGGGTTTGCTGGAAGGGACTCCTGTCCCTCCAGCAAAGTGCGGCATCCCTGCCGCACCCCTTCGGGCTATTCCCGATAAAACCGACGGAGCTCGGCGCGGCATAAGGGGAATGGGTGCATAGTTTGGACGAAGGAAACAGCAGGACAGGGATTAAAAGTCTGTCTCGCAAGAAGAAAAATTTAAAGAAAATATAGGATGTGCTGAACAAAGTGAAGCGCATCTGTCGAGAACGCGAACGATGCGCCTCGTTCCTCGGCACATCCTATGTACTATGAACTGTGCTACGAACCAACTATTTAACACCAAAATAGAAATTAAAGGATTTGTTTATGAAAATAATAATTTTTATATGGATTTTAGCTTCCTTTATCACAGGATGTAGCGATGATCGTAGTGTTACGAAAAACAATAAATCGAAAGAAATAGTCACTACCTCTCTTAAGATTAAAAATGGGATAGCTTTTTTGCCTGACGAAAATGAACCTTACACGGGTAAAATTGTGTTTTATTTTCCTGATAATATTTGTGTGCTTTATAAATTGAAAATTGATAGAGGGGCTTTATTCGAAGATCATAAAGAAGCTACCATATATTCTGAGGAAAGTTGGTTGTCGACTTTGTGGCGCAATAAACAAACAGAGCAAAAATGTGTTGAAATAAGTTTTAAAGATGGGAAGGGAAATGGAGTGGCAACAGCCTGGGATAATAAAGGGCGCAAAGAATATGAAAAAAACTACAAAGAAGGAAAATTAAATGGATTGAGTATATCTTGGTGGGAAAGTGGAGGGAGAACTGAAATCAACTACAAAGATGGTAAAAAAAATGGATCAACAATTGAGTTTGATAAAAATGGGCAGAAAAAAAGAGAAACAAATTATAAAGATGGAGAGATAAATGGACTAGATATAGCTTGGGATAAAAATGGACAGAAAAGCTCTGAGGTAATCTACAAGAAGGAAAATGGATTGAGCACAATCTGGAATAAAAATGGGCAAAATTTGGGAGAACTCAAATGTGTAGATGGGAATTGTGAATTAAAAACTTCAGAGAATGAGAACCAGCAGAAAAAAATCGGCAATATGCAACAAATTATAAGTCGTTGTCGAACCCAAATGGGAGAACATGGCGCGGCAATAGTTAAAGCCTGTGTCGATCAGGATTTAGAAGCGTTTCAAGCCCTTGCCAATGACTCATACATGGAAAAACATAAAGATATTTATAACCGTTGTCTTACACAAATGGAAGAACATGGTTACGCAATGGTCAAAGCATGTGCAGACCAAGACATTGAAGCCGAAGAGGCGCTAGGCAAATACTAATGCTGCTCGTAGGTTGGTGGTGAGGTACGAACCCCAACAAAACAACACCCAATATACGGGATATTCCCAATAAAAACGCCAGTGCTCGGCGCGGCATAGCGGGAAAGGGTACATTTTGGACAAAGGAAACAGCAGGCAGAACTTCAATCTCTTTCCCGTAAGTAGAAGAAGCTTAAAGAAAATGTAAGATGTGCTGAACAAAGTGAAACGCATCAATCGCGAACGATTCGCCTCGTTCCTAGGCTCATACCACGAGTTAACCGCAACCTTATCTTTTTAATGTAGGAGTTTCGAAAATGCCAGAGATTAAGATATTTCAAAATTTAAATATTGACACAGTACCATCAACACCACCGTGTCCAGACGATATACCTACGGGAAATCCAGGAACCAGTGTACCTAGAATCCCAATTAACTAAATTTTTGCGTTTTTATCAAAAAATATCTGTACATAAATAATAAAAAATTAAGCATATGAAAAATAGTGAAGCTTGGAGTCATTACAATAAATATACTGATGATTTAAACAAGTTTTCACGAGAACTAGGCTTAGCTGGATCCGCCATTTGTTGGGTTTTAAAAGACAGTAACGGTATTTTCCCCAAATATGTTCTTTTCGGACTTATTTTATTTGTTCTGTTTTTTATTGCGGATATTATTCAGAAGTTAATTGGTGCATTGCGTCACAAGTGTTGGATAGAAAAAAGAGAAGCTGAGTTATGGAACTCAGCAAAAACAATTGAAGGTGAATACTTGAAACCTAAAAGCCTTGATAAGCCAGCATTTTATTTTTTTATAATAAAGATTTTTTTTCTTTTACTTGGATTCGTTGTTTTAGGTGCTTCTATATTAAATAAACAACTAAATTATTGATTGTAAGCCGCAAGTCCGTAAGGCGTATAAATGAGTGGATTAGCCGCGCAAATAGATGGCTTAACCGTATTGTATGGATTTTGGGCGCGGCGTATCCACCGACCGAATGTGGTGAACTCCGCCTTGGTGGATTACGACGCGCGGGAAGTTATTGCTTATCTTAAAACACGGTGTTCTTGCGCGTCTAATCCACCCTACAATTAATGCGCCCATTCCCGTCATGCCGCGCCGAACACTGGCGGTTTTATCGGGAATAGCCCGTCAGGGGTGCGGCATGGATGCCGCACGTTGCCGGAGGGACAAGGAAGTCCCTTCCGGCAACCCCCCCTGTAAATACGAGAAGCGCAGGAAGCAAGCGGCATCCGGGGGTCGTTTCTTTTGGATATTTTTCTTTGTCCGCGCAAAGAAAAGTATCTCGTCCGTGGGTACGAGAGCCCACATTAAAATAACCGTCGCGTTAGCGACACAATTGTGTTCATGGTTCGACAAGCTCACCACGAACGGATTTTTTAAACCATCCCTGGTATCTGTATTCCAGCAATCCATGCCGGAATGACGGTTTTTTAAGTTAGGCAATTCAGTAAGTCCTTCGACAAGCTCAGGACGAACGGTAAAATGTAAACAAATCAGTATCAACATACAAAAGAATTCCAAAAGGAGACAAACTCATGGCACATAAACTCGACAAAAAAATCATCAGCTACAAAGTCTTAACCGAAGAAGACAAAAAAGTGTCTGAACCCCAGGCTGAATATGTTGCTAAAGCCATTGATCGGGAAAGCATGCACGAAAACCTCTCGCGCCCAGAAATCTTGTACGGCTCGACGTACAAGATCAAAACGCCGCAATCGGAACATGCTTTGTATATTACCATCAACGACATGATCCTGAATGCGGACACGGAACACGAGGAACGCCGACCTTATGAGGTGTTCATCAATTCCAAGAACATGGAACACTTTCAGTGGGTGCTGGCGTTGACCCGGGTTATCTCGGCGGTGTTCCGCAAAGGCGGCGATGCGTGTTTCCTGGTAGAAGAATTGAAAGCGGTGTTCGATCCAAAAGGCGGTTATTTCAAGAAAGGCGGCGTGTTCATGCCGTCATTGGTGGCGGAAATCGGCTGCGCGATTGAATCGCACATGAAGCGCATCGGCATGTTAAAAGACCGAGAACTAGGCGATCATCATAAGAAATTCCTGGATGCCAAGCGCAAGGAATTTGAGGCCATGCACGCGGATTCCGCTGAAATAGACGAGGACGGGGCGTTTCCAGCAAAAGCGCTGCTATGCGGAAAATGCCAAACCAAAGCCGTCGTGCTGATGGACGGTTGCATGACTTGCCTGAATTGTGGTGAGAGTAAGTGCGGTTGATTTTTGCGGTTAACGCGGCAAACTGCTCTAAGCGCAGGATGTAAAACGCATTTACAGCAATCCTTCAAAAGGTATACTGCAAACAACATTGGCTTTAAATTCAGGAAATAACCGTTGGTATGAATATAAATAAACCTTCAATGCTGCTCATGTCGATTGCCGCAATCTTGCTATTGGTATGTGGTGGCTTTTTCACGATGGGCGGAATTGTCAATACCCGTTCTACGATTCCAACCGGCTTGTACCGGAAGGTCGATGAACCCTTAACCATCGGTAAAATTGTGGTTTTTTGTCCGCCAAATAAACCGGAATTTCAGGCGGCGCGGGATCGGGGCGCTATCAAGCCTGGAAGTTGTCCAGATAATTTCGACAATATGATGCTAAAAGTAGCCGCTAAATATAAAAACAAAGTGACTATCAATGACAGCGGCGTGATGGTTAACGATGTCTTGTATCCGCAAAGCAAACCGCTTGCCCAGGACAGGGAAGGGCGGGTCATTCCTAAGTTGAAGCTGGATAATTATGAATTAAAAGAAAATGAAGTGCTGTTGATGTCCGATTCCAATGATGATTCGTTCGATGGCCGATACTTTGGCGTGATTGATGTGGGTCAAGTTGATTCTGTTATCAGGCCGTTTTTGCAGTGATGGAATCAATGTCGAAATGCTGAGTTATACCAATTCCAAAATATTGTTATATGAATCACCTCATCCTGGCCTTCTCCCATTGGAGAAGGTAACAATGAGAACTTATTGGGATTAGTATTAGATGCTAATTGATGAAATTTAAGCATCTTAGGCAAATGCTTTGCTGTGTGGTGTGCTAAACCAAACCATGCTATTGATGTAAGGTGGTTAAACTGCAACGAGAGCAAGTGTGGTTAGAATTTGGAGATATAGCAAGTAGGTATTAAAATGGTACAGAGGGTCGGTTGCTTTTTTTGACTTAGATTCAGTATGTATAGCTTATTCACCATAAATAAAGGCGTTAAATTTAATGAGTTCACACGCGTTTAGTCTGTCAAAACCATTTCCTCCTTGCCCCACTCCAAAAAAATTACCATTACCGTTTGCAATTGACGAAATGGAGTTTTCGATTTGGTTTAAAACGCTTACAAACGTTGATGATATTGCAAAATGTCAACAGATTTTACAAGTATTACAAACACTGAATAATGATTATCCTCCGGTACCCAAGGTCATCCCTGGTAGAACGCGATTGTTTTTCCTGGAAAAGTTGGGTTCAATGCTAGCATCAGCTACAACCATGCTAACTACTTTTTCAAGCAGTTCGGATTCATCTTCTGAATTGAATCCTGTCGATAATGTGATGGCTAGGAGTGAAATTTCTGTCTGGAGTAGCCTGGAATTAGCCAATGCCTATTTGTTATTAGCGCAGGAAGATTGGTTTAAAGCCGAGGAATACTATACCGTAGAAGAAAAAACGATAATTTTGTGCAACGGCATCCAAGCTATGGGTAAGGGCTTATTATATGTTTTCCAAACCTATACCAAGCCTTATGTTTATTTTTGGCATAAATATTTCCAATTTTATCGTGTTGCCCAGCTTTACCTCTTAACGGATAGTGAATGCAACCCAGATGCACAACGCATTGATAATGCTTTTAAACGCGTACTCGTGTTTGCCTTAAGTAACACTAATCAATTTTCACCCCAGGAAATGCGCACGGTTTATGAATTACTGGGGCAGTATGCGGTGTATACCAGTCTTTTGAATTTTGTCCCAAAAAAGAAGTTCAATGGCATTCCATCCATTCATCTTAAAGGTAATGAGCCACCCTCTATTTCTGATGATAACCCAGATGTTCATGACCCAAACCGTTTGTACATCGCTACCGTAACTGTCGCCAGCAAAATTCTCGAAGCGACTTACGATAAACGCGCCCATCATCTTCCTGTGGATCGATTGATGCTGCTTCGTCTGGCAAAGGCATTGACCATGAATGAGCAAAGAAAAGATTCCAGGGAAGCGGCTCAAGGTAATCATCTTGGCACTATGGGGTTTAACAATATTGTCGATTTTTTACTTGGCAAGGAAGCCGAAAGGCATCGTGTAAATACAGGGATCAGAATTTCTGAACTAAACCGCCCCGGAGAATTACGTAATCTGGAATTTGAAATATCCGGAGTTGAAGGTAAGGAAGTTGATTTCGGCGCAGATTCCAATTCCGAAAAATCAACCAGTACAACAGTTTCTCAAGCTTTCCAAGTCATTGAATTTACAGATCCATCAGAAATATGGCAAAGTAGTCATGAAGATAGTCATGAAGTTAATATGCGCCTTGTTGACAAAAGCACAAAGGGTTACGGCCTGCTATGGACAGACAATCAAATAAAACCTAAAGTTGGCGACATTATCGGAATATTGCATAAAAATGTAACCATTGGTTTGATTCGATGGTTGGCTCAATCAAAAGAAACTGGCATGTTTATGGGGGTTGAATTAGTGGGTACAAATGCTACAACCGTCAAAGTTTTCAATCCCGGTCGTCCAGATGATGAGGTATATGCTATTTATTTGACCAGCGTAGGAGCATCCAAACAATCTGCAAGTTTAGTTTTTATGAATAAACATTTTCAGCCTGACGAATTTATTTTTATTAATAAAAATAATGAAAACGTTCGTTACCGTCAAACTAAACAATTACATCTAACGAGCTTTATTAATCATGTTGAGGTGATTGACTCTCATTAATCATCGCAAAATATCAACCTTGACAGTGGGGGCGGTTGGCACACAGTAATGTCACGCCACAAACGGATTTTAATTGATCAAGAATATTTTTTTGTGTTGACTTTCTCCAGACTCAATAACAGGCCGAAGAGGATATGCGAAATACCTGTGTACAGGAAAAATAAAGGAATGTTGTTATCTATCGGGATGCTGTTAACTTTCCCGTAAAATGTCGATGAACCCATCATCATAATCAGGAAGTAACCGACGAAAAGCATCATTTTGGGTTGATTGCTTATAAAACAATAGACACAAATCACCACCTCAGTCATCGCCAAATAAAGCAAAGCAATGCGTAAATTGTTGTGCATTATGCCGAAAAGGTCTTCATTGAATTCAAAAATACTGTAATTTTCGGTTATCGCGGTTAATCCGCCGTATACCAAGAATATGACAGAAATGTAAAAATTGGCATCAGTAAAAAACTTCGCGACTTGGGTGACTCTAGGACTGATCAAGCTCATCTGTGAACCTATCTTATAAAAAAAGCACCCCCCACACGAGTTGGGAGGGCTATAGAGGAGGACATTATGGTTGAGGTTAAAAAAACCGTACCCCATTTGCTTACTATGAATGAAGATTCTGGCTAACTTTATTGGAGTTTGCTAGAGCTAAATCAAGTAATCAAATAGAATAAAACCGTGGTTACAACTTACTGCTCGAAAGTACATTTGTCAAATTATATTAGTACAATACATGGACAAGCGTTGGTTTATTTATTTTCCCCTAATAAATTCTTGTAGCGTGATTTTGCTATTTGGCTTTCATGGCTATGATCGACCATGGGGGCGGGATAAGTCGTACCTGAATGTTTACTGTGCCATTTATGAATGACGGCTGCTGGAAACCTATTAAGTTCAGGTATCCAGCGATAGATATACTGGCAATTCAGGTCAAATTTTTGTTGTTGCAACCAGGGGTTAAATATCCTGAAGTAAGGTTGGGCATCGCAGCCTGTCGATGCTGCCCATTGCCAGTTGCCATTATTCACGGCAGGATCGTAATCAACTAAATGCTGGGCAAAATAGCGTTCACCCCAACGCCAGCTGATATGCAGGTCTTTTACAAGGAATGAGGCCACAATCATTCTTACTCGGTTGTGCATAAACCCAGTTTCATTAAGCTCGCGCATACCGGCATCGACTATTGGAAAGCCAGTATTGCCCTCGCTCCAGCGTTGGAAATAATCCCGATTATTATCCCAAACCAAGTTGTCATACTGCGAGTGAAACGCCTTACCAAATACATACGGGTAGTGAAAGGCGATATGGCTGAAAAAATCCCGCCAATACAGTTGCCGTAATAGCGGATGTTCAGAACCTAATTGTTGGACAATCGCGTAATACACTTCCCGCACTGAACACGTTCCAAACTTTAAATGCGCGGATAAGTGACTGGTCGCATCTAAAAACGGGTAATCACGTTGTGTTTGGTAATCGGCTTGTTTATCAAGTTGTCCAAGTATCCCAAGTGCTTGTTTACGTCCGCCTGTAGGGCCGTTTGCGATGGTTTCAGTTTGCGGAAAAATCGACTGACTAACATTCGATTCGCCATCAGGCTTGATAAAACGTGGCTTTTCCAGCGCATTAGGCAAAGGGACGGGGAATTGACGGGCGTTGTTGTAGAAGGCTGTAAATACCTTATAAGGTGTACAATCACTCTTAAGTGCTTGTTCTGGCTCAGTCAGTAAGCAATCGGGGAGGGAATGGAAGTCAATATTTAAGTCCTGGCAAATTTGCATCAATTCAGTATCACGAGTCCGACTGAACGGCGTGTAATCACGATTAACAAACACGGCTTGAATGGAATGTTGCTGAAATACCTGCTTTATTACATCAGCGGGTAAGTCATTGTAAAGCGCAAGGCCGGAGCCTATGGTTTGAAACGCCTGTTGAAGATCAGCCAGAGACTGCATCATAAATTGCAACGCAGGTTGGCTTTGATAAGGATGTTTTTTTATCTGTCTGGGATCAAAGATAAAGCAGGGCAAGACCTGATCTGAAGCGTTTATTGCTTGATTCAGCGCGGAATTATCTTGAATTCTTAGATCACGACGGAAGATGAATAACGAGGTTCGGTATCGGCAACTAACCATTGTCGTTATAGCAATCGACTACTGCAAGCAAGCTATTTTTCTAAAAAATGAAATTTTCTTAGCTGTAACCTAAATTTTTCCATGCGTTTGCGATTAACGCCAAAATCGCTGTGACCTACTCGTGATGCGGAACGTATGTGAATCAATCCTGCATCGGTATCAAGTATGGCATCTATGTCATCAACAAACTGCAACACTAGGCTTCTAGCTTCAGCGTGAAGAGTATCCTCTGTTTCATGGGTAATTATCATCCTTTCATGCGCCGTAATCATTTTTTTTAGCTCTGCCCACGCTAGGTTGGGATCACCGGAAATTTTAAACGGCAAAATATAATGCGGTTTGTCTGACGCTTGGCTGGAGACACAATTTGGCGTATCAAGGCAGGGAGGTAACTTCTTTTTTTCAAATGTTTCGGCGTATGTTGTCATGCTAATTGTCATAATGATAAAAAAGAGGCTAAATTTCATAGTAAGAGGTATCACGGCTGGCTGATTGGGTTAAAAATATGGCGATGTCTTGACGGGTTTTTTTATTTCAATTAAAAACAATTAGTTGCATTGATTCTTATATTCGAGTATCGGCTGTTGCTGTTGTGAAAGCAGAATTAATTAAATTGACTATACAAAGCACCAATTTGCCATAAATACTAACAAGGTCAAACCTTTATCATTAATTTGGCGCATAAGCTCGCGTATCTCTTGTTATTTAGTCATTCAATGGTAGATTTTAACCTGACAGTTAACTAAATCATAATGATGAAAAAAATTCCAGTCGGTATTAGCAGTTGTTTACTCGGTCAGCCCGTACGTTACGATGGTGGCCATAAACGTGATTCATATATTTCCGGTACGTTAGCGCAATATTTTGATTTTCAAGCTTTTTGTCCGGAAGTCGCTATTGGCATGGGTACGCCACGTCCGACGATCCAACTGGTCAAAAAAGACAGGGAAATACGCAGTTTAGGCGTAAAAAATCCTGGCTGGGATGTCACAGACCCGTTGCGCGATTATGCCAAAGCACAAAAAGAGGCGCATGCTGATTTGTGCGGCTATATCTTGAAAAAAGATTCACCCAGTTGCGGCATGGAAAGAGTTAAAGTTTATATAAACAGTCAACCGCAAAAAATGGGGGTTGGTATTTATGCGGAGGAAATGATGCGTAATAACCCGCTATTACCAGTTGAGGAAGAAGGGCGCTTGGGCGACCCTAGGTTGCGTGAAAACTTTATCCAGCGCGTTTATGTTTTGCACCGATGGAAGCAGCTTATGGCGGAAGGGTTAACGCCAAGTGGCTTGACCCGCTTTCATGCGCGGCACAAATTAATTATTATGAGCCACGAAAATTATGCCGATTTAGGGCAATTGTTAGCGGCAGTGACCAAAGCCAATATCAATGAGGTCGCAAGCAGCTATATTGCCCAGTTGATGATGGCATTAAAAAAAGTCGCCAGCCGTAAAAGCCATGTTAATGTGTTGCAGCATATACAAGGCTATTTAAAAAAACAGTTGGATGCCGATGATAAAGCTGAACTTTGCGAAGTCATCGAGCGTTATAGACAAGGCGAAGTACCGCTTATCGTGCCGTTAACCTTACTAAAACACCATTTCAGGAAGACCCCCGATCCTTACATAGAAGATTCTTACTATATGTCGCCTTATCCACAAGAATTACAGCTCATTAACGGTATATAAACGATGGCAAAGATACTGATAGTGGGTTGCGGCGCAATAGGTTACGAGTTAGCCAACACATTGGCGGACGCGGGGCATGATGTTACGGGGTTAAAACGTAACCCACCAACTTCAAGCCAAGAAAAATTTAAGTTTGTGCGTGCAGATATTACTTCCTCTACCGACCTAGCAGTACTAGATACGGATTTTGAACACATTTTCTTTATCGTTTCCGCCGATAGCCGTAACGAAAATAGCTACGATGATATCTACAAGACAGGTGTCGACAACTTACTCAGCAGGTTAGCGAAATCCGGTTCACAAGCGCCGTGGATATTTGTGTCGTCAACCAGCGTTTATGGTCAAAACCAAGGGGAATGGGTTGATGAAGACTCAATAACCGATCCGACTAAAAGCACCAGCCTTAAAATCGTCAATGCTGAACAGAAGCTAATATCACACAATCCCGCCAATATTGTCGTACGCTTTTCAGGAATTTATGGGCCAGGTCGTGAATATTTGCTGAGAATGGCAAAACAAACGCCGTCAATACAGCAAAACCCAGCTTATTACACCAATCGAATTCATCAGCGTGATTGTGTGGGCGTATTAGTATTTCTGCTTGAGCAGCGATTAGCAGGTGTTAGTCTTGAACAATGTTACGTAGCCAGCGATGATGATCCTTCGCCCTTGTGGGACGTTCTGACCTGGATGACGGAAAAGCTGCGTTGCAATCCGCCCATCGCAAAAATGCCCGAAAATGATGCCGACATGAACAAGCGTTGTCGTAATGACAGGCTTAAAAAACTCGGCTACCAGTTGCTTTATCCTGACTACAAAACAGGCTATTTGGAGTTAATTCATTCGGGTAAGTAAACTGACTGGCCGTCAAGCTATTGTCACACTATAGCTTTTGATAAAACCAGTGTCAGCCAGTCCAAACAAGAGGATTTCTCATTTGACAGCCTTGGAAACAGCTTTATACTAAGTCGTAACTGATAATGATTATGAAATAAAAAATAGGCATATTTGTCCATGTGTTGTATAACCCATGGTAGAATTTGTACGTCAGGCCTTTGTGCTTATAAATACGACCAGTATCTAAAATATGGATAATTCAGCACAATACTTAATTAGCACAGTATCCAAAAGATCCGGTGTTAAGTCGGATCTGGTAAGAGCCTGGGAACGGCGTTACCAAGCAGTCAATCCGTCTCGTACCCAAGGCGGTCATCGTGTTTATACCGATTTGGATATAGCTCGTCTTAAACTGCTCAACCAAGCAACAAATGATGGACATAGCATCAGCCAAATAGCACAGCTTTCTTTAGAAGACTTGAAGTCTTTGTTAAAGAAGGAAAGTGATTTAATGGTACAAGTAATTGAGAAGTCCGTACCACTGAATGGTAGCAAACTACACATTGCAGAGGACTACATACAAAAATGTTATGCCGCTGTGTTGGCTTTCGATGCCCATGCACTGGAATCCCATTTCGAAAATGCCATCGTTGAGCTAGGCACGGAAATATTTATTGAAAAACTATTAAACCCCTTGTTGACTCTCATTGGGGATCGTTGGAAATCGGGTGAGCTTAGACCGGTTCATGAGCATATGGCATCTTCTATTGTACGCTCGTTAACCTATATTTTGCGAAACAACAACCCATGTTCACCCAATGCCTCAAGAATGATAGTTTGCACCCCTATCAATCAGCTACATGAATTAGGTGCCTTACTTGCCGGTATCATTGCTGAACTTAAAGGTTGGAAAGTAACCTATCTTGGCGCAAACCTGCCGGCGGAGGAAATCGCTGCTGCGGTTAAATTTACTAACGCAACAGCGGTAACATTGAGCATTAGCTTTAAAACTGACGACCATGTAATAGCAAAAGAAATACGTCGGTTGAGAAAATTGATTGGCACTGATGTAGCGCTAATCGTTGGGGGAAGGGAGGCGAGCCATTATGAAGCCGTTTTGGACGAGGTGGGTGTGCTAAAAATTAAAAACTACGAACATTTTAGAAAAATTCTTCAGGATCTACACGATCAAAACTCCAAGTCGTTTAGTGCCCAAAAACTTGCAAGTTAAGCATTTTCGAATTTTTTATTTAGGAAACCTCTGAAAATTCAAAAAAAACCTTCTGCAGAAGGTCGGGATGAGGGTTAGAGTCAGTTATTCACAACACTGACCCTAGCCCAGAGAGGGTGTTTTTAGAGATTCCCTTAACTATGCCAAGTTCTTAATTCCCCCGTATCTAAATGTACAAAATTTTCACTTGGGTAATAACCCACACCACCTTTGTTTAAAGTAAGGGCTGCATTTCTAATGGTCTTAGCACTCACGCCTTCCATTCTTATGTCAACTGCCCGACCTTCCATATGTAAGCTGTGTTTAGCAACCCCTCTGCTATGTCTACGTAAATTGGCGTTAGTGCCAGGGGAACGATAACCCGATACGATATGAAAAGGCTTCTTTGCACCAAGCAACAGCTTGACATCATGCAGTTGGTCTAATAACCCTGCATCAACAGAATGTACCTGATCGTTATGATAGTCCCTCAAAAAATAGCTAACTTCTTCCAAAGCATCGCCAATATAATGTCCGTGCTCATAATAGGTCACCTTTAAGCTATCGCCGGTGTGATGATGTTCTAATGAGAGGGTTTTGTGGGTGGTAAAGCTTGATAAAGCTGCATGCACGATTTTAGGGGGCCCAATCACCATTAAAGAACCGCAAGCCAAGCCTTTAAGAAAGTGCCTTCTAGACAATGGGTTGGCAACGCTCAGATTTTCTAATTTTGGGTCATTCATAATGCCATTTTTCCTAGCCTTAATTTATATAACTAGGAACGATTGTGATTGTCAACCCTTAAATATCCCTTAAGTAGACTTTGGTGTATTGTGCTTTTTGTGTTGGAAAAAGCTAGAAAAAATGACTTTTATTCGCCATATAACAATATAACAATTTGATTGTAAATAATTATTTAAATACTTCACTAGATTGTTACATAATCATTTTTTCTTTTAGAATACAGCAGTAAAACATAGGAATAACGATAAAAACCACCTACAGAATTGTATAAACCTATCATTACTGCAATCCTGGCGTAGTTTCGACGTTCCTACTATAACCTTTTTGAAAAAGATTAGGCTAGTGCGGGAAATAATCCTTTCAGACCGCCTGCAATAAATTCGACAGAAAGAGCCAATAAAATCAAGCCCATTAGCCGGATCACAACATTGATTCCCGTCTGGCTTAAGTGTTGGGTCAACCACGGTGTAGCCCTTAATACGCACCATAAAATGGCAGCTACGGCAAAAATATCTACGCTAATCATCAAGTAATGATGAATGCCGCTACCCTTTTGTGCGTAAAGTATAATTGTACTGATTGCTCCAGGACCCGCTAACAAAGGAATCGATAGCGGCACCACGGCGTTTTGTTTGTCTTCTTCTTTGGCTTCTTCTTTATTGCGTACGGTTTCGCTGATTTTGCCTTGCAACATTGAAAGCGACATCAACATCAGCAAGATTCCGCCGCTAACCCGAAACGAATTGATACTGATACCAAAGAAAATTAACACTTCTTGACCAAAATAAAGTGCCAACAACAGCACGGTGATAACGGTCAATACCACGGTTCTAGCGATTACTTTAAGCTCAGATGCGTTATCACGAGCTGTCATGGAGACGATAACCGGCATTGCTATCAATGGATCAACAACAGCCAATAAGGCTATAAATATTTTTAGATAATCGGTATATTCAAGCATAATGTTGCTGTTCGAACCCCTGCATTACGCTGTTAATAGCCTGTCTGAATAAGGCAACGCGATGGTGGAAATGTAGCACATTACGCCTAAATACGAACTGCTTTTTTCTTTATCTACAGAGCCTGATAATTATTGCTTGCAGCACTCAACTTAACCTGGATAGTCAATTGGAAAAGATGAACTTTCT